>CAVCTP010000067.1:0-6882 GCA_963605145.1 Tannerellaceae bacterium | reverse complement strand
TATTTGCATTCTCTATTATTTTTGATATACTTTTAATCATGAAACAAGACGAAGTGCCTTTATCCACTATAAGTTATGTAACCTCTAATAAGGAGGTTTTTAATGACTAACAACACTATATTAATTATTTTAGCTGTACTTGTATTATCTTACAGCTTTTTTAGTGCTTCAGAGACTTCTTTTTCATCTTTAAATAAGGTCAAGATTAAAGCCTTGGCTAATAGTGGAAATAAAAAGGCGATTGCAACTTTAAAGTTAGATGAAGAATTCTCAAAATTATTAACTACTATTTTGATAGGAAATACGATTGTTAATGTAGTTTCAGCATCTCTAGCAACCGAATTCTTTATTAATCTATTAGGTAATAATGGTGTAGCTGTTTCTTCAATTGTAATGACATTACTAATTATGATTGTAGGAGAGATTATACCAAAGACCATGGCAAAACATATGCCTGAAAAGTTTGCTATGTCAGTAACACCAATTTTAAGAGTATTAGTATTTATCTTTACTCCTTTAACATTTATTTTTAATTTCTTTGAAAAATTATTAAATAAATCATTTAGTGATGAAGATGATACATATTCAACAGAAGAGTTTATTACGATGGTTGAAGAGGCCAATGAGGAAGGAGATATGGAAGATCATGAGGCTGAAATCATCACAAATGCTCTAGAATTTAATGATTTAGATGTTGGTGAAATATATACTCCTAGAATTGAAATTGTAGCTATTGATATTGAAAAAGATTCAATAGAAGATATTGAAGTATTATATAGAGATTCAGGTTATTCAAGATTACCAGTATATCAAGGTTCTATTGATAATATTATTGGTGTTTTATTAGAAAAAGATTTCTATTATCATCTATTCTATGAAAAATCTACGGATATAAAATCAATCTTGAAAGAAGTATTATATACATCTCCTCAAGTTAAAATTAGTTCATTATTAAAAGAGTTTCAAAAATCTAAATTACATATGGCTATTGTATGTGATGAATATGGTGGCACAGATGGAATTATCACAATGGAAGATGTTCTAGAAGAATTAGTTGGTGAAATATATGATGAACATGATGAAGTTGTAGAATATTACAAAAAATTAAGTGATGATACATATCTTATAAAAGGTGATTTGGATGTTGAAGATTTATTTGAACATTTCAAAATTGAAAATGATGAAGAATATGAATTTAATACTACTTCTGCTTGGGTAATTGATATGCTTGATAGAATTCCTAAAGTAGGTGACTGCTTTGACTATAAAAATATGCATGTTGAAGTAACTGATGCTGATGAAAAAAAGGTCAATGAAATTAAGATAACTATCAAGAAAGAAGAAGAGGAAAATAAAAAAGATAATAAATAGGGCACGTAAGTGTCTTATTTATTATAATAATGATGTTATGCAACAATATTTTGTCGATTATAAAGTAAAAGAAAATGATGTAATTGAATTAGATGATGATGTTATATATCATCTAAAGAAGGTATTAAGAAAAGATTCTTCTTATAATTTTAGAATTGTTGATAATAATTCAGATGTATTTCTAGCATCTTTAAAAGATAATAATAAGTGTCTAATTAAAGAAAAGATAAATGAAAATAATGAATTAGATTGTGATATTACTTGTATCTTATCTTTAATTAAAATGGATAAATTTGAATTAACCATCCAAAAATTAGTTGAATTAGGAGTTAAAACAATAGTTCCTTATGATGCTACAAGAAGCGTAGTTAAGATTAAAGATAATAAGAAACTAGATAGATTAAGAAAAATTATTAAAGAAGCTGCAGAACAATCGCATCGTAATATTATTCCTACATTAGAAAATGTTGCTACCATAAAAGATTTAAATAAATATCTATCTCTTGATAACTATATCTGTTATGAATCTGAAGATAATATTGCGGATATAAAAGCTAATAAATCAATAACTTATATTATTGGACCAGAAGGTGGTTTTGAAGATAAGGAATATAAAAAGATATGTGAATTAGGTTTTAAGTCTATATCTTTAGGTAAAAGAATATTAAGAGCGGAAACAGCAGCAATTTATATGACTAGTGTCATCGTGAGCAAATGTCAATGAAAACATATTCAATGCAGATACTTGGCTGTAAAGTAAATGATTACGAAGCCAACTATATTAAAGAAAATATGGATAAATATTTTAAACAAGTAAGTTTCAAAGATGAAGCTGATATTTGTTTAATTTTTACTTGCTGTGTTACCAATATGGCGGAATCTAAAACGAGAAAGTTTATCCATGATGCTAGAAGAAGAAATCCAAATGCTTATATATGCGCAATTGGTTGTCTTGTACAAGTTAAATCAGATCATGAGGTATTTGATGATGTTGATTTATTAATTGGTTCTGATCAAAAGGATAAGGTTGTTGATTTAATATTAGAAAATACAAAAGCAAATTTAGTTCATTCAGATATTAATAAAAATTTTGAAAATCTATATTTAGAAAAATATCCTAGTAAAGCAAGAGCATTCTTAAAAATACAAGATGGTTGCAATCAATTTTGTAATTATTGCATCATTCCTTATTCTAGAGGTAGAGAAAGAAGTGGCAATCATCAAACTATAATTGATGAAGCTAAAATATTAGCTAAGAGCCATAAAGAAATTGTTTTAACAGGTATTCATACTGGTAGATATAACGATGGCGAATATAATTTATATCAATTACTAAAAGCATTAGTTCAAATAGACGATATTAAAACTATTAGATTAAGTTCAATAGAAATCACTGAAATAAGTGATGAAATAATTGATTTAATTAAAACTAGTAATAAAATAGCTTATCATCTTCATATACCTGTACAATCTTGTAGTGATGTAGTATTACAAAAAATGAACAGACCGTATACTATTGAAGAATTTAAAGATAGAGTTAATTATATTCGTAGTCAAATTAAAGATATAAGTATCTCTACTGATTTAATAGTTGGTTTTCCATATGAAACAGATGAAGAATTTGATAAAGTATTAAAACAATTAAAAGAAATTGAATTTTCTTTTATTCATGTTTTCCCATATTCTAGAAAAACAGGTACAGTTGCGGATAAGATGGATGGACATATTGATCCTAAAGTAAAGAAGCAAAGAGTTAAAGATGTTATTAATATACAAAAGGATATTACAAGAAAATATAATGAATCATTAATTGGTAAGGATGTTGATGTCTTAATTGAAAAATGTGATGAAGAATATTCTTATGGATATTGTAAGCAATATGTCTATTTGAAAATTGAAGGTAAATATAATATTGGTGATATAGTTAAGATTAAACTAGAAAAGAAGAATTTATATGAAGTTGAATGAAGTATTTAATAATGCTCCAGCAATGGAAATTGAACAATTATCTATAGATTCTAGAATTCCTATGAAGAATGCTATATTTTTCTGCTTAGAAGGAATTAAATATGATGGCCATAATTATATTGATGAAGCTATTGAAAATGGGGCACGAGTAATAATTTATTCTAAGAATATTGAACTAAAAGCTAAAGCAATCTATATAAAGGTCAATAATGTTAATGAAACATTATTTAGGATTGCGGATATATTTTATAATCATCCTAACGTTGGTATTAATGAATATGTTATATCTGGCTGTTATGGAAGATCTAGTGTTAGTAGTATCATCAAATATTATTTAGATAAAGTAGAAAATTGTGGCTATGTAGGCATATATGGTATTAATTACCTTCAAACACATTTATCAGCTTCTTTTCCGGCTTTAACACCTTTAGATAATTTAAAAGTATTAAATAATATGAAGAAGGAAAAGATTAAAAATTGTGTATTTGAATCTAGTCCAATTAGTTTGTATTATAAAAAACTTGATGTCTTAAATCCTAATGTATTTATTTATACCGATACTAGTAAATATAGTAGTGATTATAAGGTTTGTAATAATTATTATTTTTCAAATTTAAGAAAATATTTATATACCTTAGAAGATAATACATATATTGTATTTAATGGTGATGATGAATCTTTTAATGAATTAAAGGATAGTGTTACTAATTATGTTACTTATGGTACAAATGAAGATTGTACATATAGAATAAGTGATATTAAATTAAGTAATAGAAATTCTTCATTTAAGATTATTTATAATGATGAAACTTATGATGTAACAACTAAATTAATAAGTGAGGCTAATGTTTATAATATTTGTGCAGCAATTGCTGCTTTAAATGTTAATGGATATGATATTCAAAATATTATTGATAATATCTCTGATATCAATTATTTTGATGGTGTATTAGAAAGAATTGATGATGATTATAATGTAATAATTGATTCGGCATCTGAGGCTGATAGTTTAGAAAATATCATGGAATTTGCCAGAGGGTGTTGTGAAGGCAAAGTTATTGGTTTAATTGGTATTAATTATTCAGATGATGATAAAAGAATTAAAAAGATAATGGATTTATGCAGAAAATATCTTGATATCGTTTTATTAACTGAAAATGAATCACTTAATGATGAAGTTATGCATATATTAGAAAAGACAGATTATTATAGTGAAGGAATCAATGCGGTTCATATAGGACAACGTTCTACAGCAATTGAGAATGGTATTAATATCATGAATAAAAAAGATATATTCTTAATTTTGGGTAAGGGCAATGAAACTTATCTTTCTAAAGGTCTTGGTAAAGAAAGGTATAGAGGAGATAAGTATTATGCGCTAAAATATATAAATGACAGGAAGGTAGATGAAAATGAAATTAGCTAAATTTATTGATCACACATTATTGAAAGCAGATGCTTCTATTGAAGCAATTAAAAAGTTATGTGCTGAAGCAAAACAATATGATTTTAAGTCTGTATGTGTTAATACTTGTAACATTGAATTATGTAAGAAAGAACTTGAGGGTAGCGATGTTTTAACATGCTGTGTTATTGGTTTCCCTCTAGGTGCTATGTCAACTGAGGCAAAGGTATTTGAAACTGAGGACGCTATTAAAAAAGGCGCTGATGAAGTTGATATGGTTATCAATATTGGTAGATTAAAAGATGGTTGCCTAGATTATTGTACTGATGAAATTAAAAAGATTAAAAAAGCATGTGGAGATAAAACACTTAAAGTTATTATTGAAACATGTTTACTAAGTGATGATGAAATTGTTAAAGCATGTCATTGTGTATTAGATGGTGGCGCTGATTTTGTTAAGACATCTACAGGTTTTTCTACTGCTGGTGCCACATTTGAAGGTGTTGCTTTAATGAAGAAAACAGTTGGTGACAAATGCAAAATCAAAGCTGCCGGTGGCGTTAGAAGTCATGAAGATATGTTAAAAATGATTGAATTAGGTGCTAATAGAATTGGTACATCAAGCGGTACTAAGCTTATTTCTATAGGTGAAGAATTATAATTTGCAATATTAGAAATTTTAAAACTTTTACTTTACTAAATAATTAAAATTAACAAAATAAACAGAGATACACATTTAATCTCTGTTTTTATATAATGCGTTAAAATCATTTTTTAGTTTTTAGTTTTGAAAAACATAGTAAATATAAAATATTTAATAAAATGTATAATATTAATAGAGATAAGATTATATGAAAACAATTTTAAAACTTTAAATGTTAACAATATCATTATTACTATTATGTGTATTTTCTGTTAGAAAGATAGAAGTAAAAAGACAGTAAATGCTGGTGATAGGATTGTTTAAATTGTAATTTTTAGAAATATAAATTTTTAGAACCAAATGATTTTATCTAATAATAGTATTTTAATAAATTTATATTATTTATATTCAGTTCTATAGAAAGGAGCATTAAACTTTATCAAATTAACTACTTATTATGAAAAATAACAACTATGAAAATAAAGAATCAAATATTATTATTTATACAACTGAAGATGGTTTAACAAAGATAGAAACAACCTTTGATGAAGATACAGTATGGTTATCTCTTGACCAAATGGCCGAATTATTTCAACGTGATAGAAGTGTTATCGGGAAACATGTTAGAAATATTTTTAAAGAGGGCGAACTTCAAAAAGAATCAGTATGGGCAAAATTTGCCTATACTGCTTCTGATGGTAAGAATTATAATGTAGATTATTATAATCTGGATGTTATTATTTCTGTTGGCTATCGAGTTAAGTCTAAACGAGGTGTTCAGTTTCGTATTTGGGCAACTAAAATATTAAAAGAATATATGCGGAAAGGCTTTGTTCTTGATGATGAAAGACTTAAAAACCTTGGCGGTGGTGGTTATTTTAAAGAACTACTTGAAAGAATTAGAGATATCCGTTCTTCAGAAAAAGTATTTTTTCGTCAAGTTCTTGAAATCTATGCAACAAGTATTGATTACGATCCAAATTCTGAAGTTTCTATTCAGTTTTTTAAAAAAGTTCAAAATAAAATACATTATGCAATTCATGGACAAACGGCAGCGGAAGTTATTTATACAAGAGCCGATGCTGAAAAAGATTTTATGGGTCTAACTACTTTTGAAGCGAAAGAGCCTTCATTAAAAGAAGCGGTTATCGCTAAGAATTATCTTGATGAAAAAGAACTTCGCGCTATGGTCAGCTTGTATCTGGTTACTTAGATTTTGCTGAAAGACAAGCAGAAAAACATCAAGTTATGACTATGAAAGATTGGTCTAAGCATTTAGATAATATATTAACTTCAAGCGGTGAAAAACTTCTAAATAATAATGGAAACATTTCACATAAGCAAGCAATAGAAAAAGCAACAAATGAATATAAAAAATATAAAGCCAGAACTCTTAGTACTGTGGAAAAAGATTATCTAAATTCAATTAAAGAACTAGAAAACAAAGTTGATAAATAATAAGAAATTTACAGTAAGAATATTAAGTTATAAAGAA
>CAVCTP010000066.1:0-6914 GCA_963605145.1 Tannerellaceae bacterium | reverse complement strand
TGCTAGAACTCCTATGCAATGGGATGATGGTATTAATGCATCATTTAATGTAGGACACACACCATGGCAAAGAATTAATGATAATTATAAGAATATAAATGTTAAAAAAGATTTAAGTTCTAATAAATCTATATATCATTACTATCAAAAGTTATTAAAGATTAAGAAAGAAAATGAAGTAATTATATATGGTAAGACTAAAGAATATAATCATAACAATAATAAAGTTATTGCTTATTCAAGAGATTATAATGATTCAAAAGTATTTGTCTTTGGTAATTTTTCTAATAAGAAGCTCACTTATGTAGTTCCTGATGAATTTAAGGATTATGACATTCTAATCAGTAATTATTCAGATACAAATAAATCTAGTACTTATGAATTAAGACCATATGAGGCTATAGTTTTGTCATCAAATAAGTAAATTTACAAACTTGCTAATATAAATTATAATATTAGTGAAAATGTAAAGGTGGTGATTGTATGAGCGAAACTTTTAATTATTCAAATAATGATGTTTTGGATATCAAAAATATAAAAGAGCTCAATGTTTCAAGGCAATCAATTTATAACTATATAAAAAGAAATGGTATGGAAAAAGTAGGGCCTGGTATTTATATTAGCCCTGATGCCTTAGAAGATGAAAGTTATGTTTTATCTTTACGTTGTCCAAAAGGAATTATATCTCACGATGATGCTTTGTATTATTATGGCTTAATAGATAGAGAACCATCCGTTCATTGTATTACAATTTATTCTGGATATAATCCTTCTACTTTAACTCACTCCGGATATAAAGTTTATACCGTTAAAAAAGATTTATTAAACATAGGAAAAACTTCAGTTACAAATCAATTTAATCACACAATACCAATGTACGATTTAGAAAGAACTATTTGTGATTTAGTAAGAAATCGAAGCAATTTTGAAATTCAAGATTTCAATACAGCAATTAAATCTTATGTGCAAAGAAAAGATAAGAATTTAAATCATTTGATGACTTACGCCAAAGCATTTAGAATTGAGAAAATAATAAGACAATATATGGAGGTGTTGTTGTAGTGTACTTAAGTCCAGCGCAA
Source organism: Tannerellaceae bacterium (assembly GCA_963605145.1). Classification (GTDB taxonomy): domain Bacteria; phylum Bacillota_I; class Bacilli_A; order Erysipelotrichales; family Erysipelotrichaceae; genus Colivicinus. The sequence goes on along the minus strand of CAVCTP010000066.1, from coordinate 5,832 downwards.
ATAAAAGGCAGAGTTAAAAATGTTGCAAAGCAAAATAATACGGATCCTATTTCATTATTAAGAATTTATATGATGGAACGTTTTCTTGAGCGAATAACTTATTCGAAGTACAAAAATGATTTTATTGTTAAAGGCGGTATTTTAGTTACATCAATGATAGGAATATCAATGCGCACTACGATGGATATCGATACAACTATACGTAATTTTGATTTAACAAAGCAAGAAGCAACCAGAATTATAAATGAAATTAAAGACATCCCTCTCGATGATAGCATTAGATTCTTTATAAATGATGTTTCCGATATTATGGGAGACATGGAGTATCCAGGAATAAGAATTCATATGGATGCAAAAATTGAAGACTTAGTTGTTCCTATTAAAATTGATATATCTACTGGTGATGTAATTACACCTAGAGAAGTTAAATATGAATATTCATTATTGTTAGAAGGAAGAACTATTCAACTATGGTCATATAATCTTGAAACAATATTAGCCGAAAAAATTCAAACAATTCTTTCAAGAAGTACATTAAATACACGTATGCGTGATTTTTATGATGTTACTACTCTTTTTAATCGCTATAAGAATTCAATTAATTATGAAAATTTGTCGTTGGCATTTAATAGAACATGTGTTAAAAGAGAAACACTTTTCCTTTTAGATGAATCTAACGATATATTAGTTTCTATTAAAGCAGACTTAAACCTACAAAATTTATGGAAGAATTACTGTAAGAAACAAAGGTATATAGAATTTGTTGATTTCTCTACAAATATTGAAACATTAGAATATCTAATCCAACAAATAAAAACAACAAAAGTAAATAATCGTGTTTAAATATAAAGTAGTTATTAATGATTATTTGTAATAATTCAAGCAAACAATAGTATCACTTCATTAGCAGCCTTATACTTCTACATAGTGTATAATAATATGCATGAGTCTAATTGAAATTAAAAATGTTTCTTATTCTTATAACGAAACAAATAAAGCTATTGATGATATTTCATTTAATATCGAAGAAGCTACTTATACAACTATTATTGGTCATAATGGTTCAGGTAAATCCACTCTAGCAAAATTAATTGCGGGATTATTACCTATTAAAGATGGAGAGATTAAAGTAAATAATATTGTTGTTAATGAGGACAATATTAATGAGATAAGAAAGCAACTAGGAATTGTATTTCAAAATCCTGATAATCAATTTATTGGTTCAACTGTTAAAGATGATATTGCTTTTGGTTTGGAGAATCGTTTAGTTGATCAAAAGGATATGGATACAATTATTGAAGAATATGCCAATAAGGTTGGTTTGAATGAATTTTTAAATAGTGAACCACAAAACTTATCTGGTGGTCAAAAACAACGTGTAGCAATCGCTGGAGTTATGGCAATGCATCCAAGTATTATCATCTTTGATGAAGCTACTAGTATGCTTGATCCTAAGGGCAAAAAAGAAATAAAGAAATTGATGTCTGATTTGGCTGATAGCAAAAAATTTACCATTATATCAATAACTCATGATATTGAAGAGGTATTGAATAGTGATGATTGTATTGTTTTAAATAAGGGAAGATTATATATGCATGATAAACCTGAAAAGGTTTTTGCGAAAGCTGATGAATTAAGAAAGATTAACTTAGATGTTCCTTTTGTATGCCAAGTTAAACAATCTTTTAGAAATAGTAAGGTTAAATTAAAGAGTAATGATTTGAAAGGTATGGTGGATGAATTATGGCAATACGTTTCAAAGCACTAAGTTATATATATGATGAAGGTATGCCTTATGCAAAAAAGGCATTAGACAATATTAATCTAGAGATAAAAGAAGGAGTTATCACAGCAATTATAGGTGAAACTGGTTCTGGTAAATCTACTTTAGTAGAACATTTAAATGCTTTGCTTTTACCAAGTGAGGGAAAACTCGAAATATTAGATTTCGAGTTATATCCAAAATGTAAGAATAAATTCTTGAAATTATTAAGAAAAGATGTTGGTTTAGTATTCCAATTTTCTGAATATCAATTATTTGAAGAAACAGTTTTAAAGGATGTTATGTTTGGCCCTTTAAACTTTGGCTTAGGTACACAAAAGGCTAAAGAAAATGCCATTAAGGCATTAAACTTAGTTGGCATTAATGAACAACTATATAACAATTCACCATTAGAATTATCAGGTGGCCAAAGAAGAAGAGTTGCTATTGCGGGTATATTGGCGTGTGAGCCAAAGGTTATAGTTTTAGATGAACCTACTGCTGGGCTTGATCCACAGGGTAGTAAACAAATGATTGATTTATTTGTAAGTCTAAATAAACAATTAAATAAAACAATTATTATTGTTTCTCATGATAATGAGATGGTTTATAAATATTGTGATGAAACAGTAGTTTTGAATCATGGCAAGATTGCTTATAATGGTCCAACATTAGATTTGTTTAATGATTCTAAGAAATTAGAAGAATTAAATATGTTAGAACCACAAATAGTTACTTATAAGAATATGCTTATCGAAAAAGGTTTCAAGATATCTAAACAAGCACGTACTTTAGATATGTTGGCAAAGGAAGTGTTGGCACAAATAAAATGAATAATCTAGTATTTGGTAAATATATTCCTATTGATTCTATAATTCATCGCCTTGATCCACGTGCTAAGATGATATGTCTTTTCTTATTGATTATTGCGATATTTATTCCTGATAGTTTTTATGCTTTTATACCAATAGCCTTAATTTTATTTATTGCTTTATTACTTGCGAAAATTGGTATTAAGATGATTGTTCAATCATTTAAACCAATGATATTTATGATGTTATTCTTATTATTAATTAATTGTTTAACAATAAAAACAGGTAATCTATTAATAAGTATTAAGTCTTTTGAAATATATTCTGATGCGATAAGTAATTCTATGTTTGTAGTTGTTAGATTATTATTGATGATTAGTGTTACTACACTTCTTACCGCAACTACTAAACCTTTAGATTTAACACTAGCTATTGAATGGTTATTAAAACCTTTTGAATTAATTAAATTACCAACTCATGAAATTGCTATGATGATTTCAATTGCTTTAAGATTTATTCCAACTATAATTGAAGAAACATTAAGAATTATGAATGCGCAAAAATCTAGAGGTGTTGATTTTGAAAATGGTACTATTTCTTCAAAAATATCGGCTTTATTATCTTTAATTGTTCCATTATTCTCAGTAGCATTTGAAAGAGCTTATGAATTAGCTGATGCTATGGATGCTAGAGGTTATATTCCAGGGGCAAAAAGAACAAGATATCATGTTTTAAAATTTAGATTCTCTGATTTTATAATTATCTTTATTTGTCTTATTTTAGTAGGAACTTCTATTGTTTCTAGGATTTATCTATGAGATATAAGGTAACAATGTCTTATGATGGCAATAATTATGCTGGCTTCCAATCCCAAATTAATGCCTTAGCCATCCAAGATGTAATTGAAGAATGTATCTATAAAATATTTAAAGAAAAAATAAGAATTGTCATGTCATCTAGAACTGATGCTGGTGTTCATGCCAAATGCCAAGTTTTCCATTTTGATAGTGACAAGAAAAGAGATTTAAATAAATTAAAATATTCTTTTAATTGTTTGTTGCCTAAAGATATGCATGTATTAAAAGTTGAAGAAGTAAGTAATGACTTTCATGCGCGCTTTTGCGTAAAAGAAAAAACTTATGAATATATTATTAATGTAGGCGAATATGATGTTTTCTTAAATGGTTATGCTTATCAATGCTTTTATCATTTAGACATCGATTTAATGAAAAAGGGTGCAGAATTATATCTTGGTGAACATGACTTTACTTCTTTTAATACTTCAAGTTTAAAAGATTATCCTAATCAGGTAAGGGATATTAAGGAATTTAAGATTACTAAGAAAAAAGACTTAATTATTATAAGAGTTACTTCATCTGGATTTTTAAGGAATATGGTGAGAATAATGGTTGGTACTCTAATAGATTTAGGAAGAGGTAATAAAACTCTTGATGATATTAAAGATATGTTAGAACATCCAAATAAGACTACTAGAAGATTTAATGCTGATCCTCATGGTCTTTACTTGGTAAATATTAAATATTAAAATTTTGTAAAAGGTAATTATATGGAAAGAAGAATAGTTAAAATTTGTTCAATTATAGAAATATTACTTGCGATAGTAATATATTTTTCTATTAATTATTCCTTTGGCCATGATGTAATAATCATGTCACTTCTAGAAAGAACAGATTTTATATCTACATTATTAAGATTAACTATCTTTATTATTCCTGCTATACATCTAATAAGTGGTTTATTTGGTTTAGTATTTGATGCTAGATACTTCCTTATATATACTTCTATTGTCCAATTAATATGTTCAATATGTTTCTTAATCTTTTTAAAGGGTAAGAGTTTATATATGTTTTGGTTAGGTATTACCACAGTCTTTGTTGCTTTGATATATCTAGTTGGAGCATTGTTATATAAAGAGAATCAAAAATAAATTTGTGTAAGTTCTTTATAAGGAACAAAAGGAAGTTAAAAAAAGACTTGTTCACTTCACTATTGATGATGAATAAGTCTTTTTAAAACCTTTTATAGTATTACATAGAAGGTAATTGTATTATCTACTTGTTTAGCGTAAATCTTACCACCACTTGCTTCTACTGTAGCTTTGGCAATAGAAAGGCCTATGCCGCTACCACTTATAGTATTTGAATGAGATTTATCTTCTCTATAGAATCTATCAAATAAGGAATTAACATTGATATTTTGATTAGGATCTATAGTGTTTGTTACGGTGATTTCTATTTTTTTCTTATTATGGTGGGCAGATAAAGATATATCTGCATTATCTGAAGAATATTTAAGAGCATTATCTAATAAGATGGAAACCATTTGTTGGATAGCTGTTCTATCTGCTACTAGAGTTAAGTTACTTTCAATATTATGTTTAAATGTTTTTCCTTTTGCTTTACAAATAGAGGCAAATGGTTCACTTATTTCCCATAAGGCATCACTTAAAGAAAATTCTGTTTTAGTAGGGAAAGGATTTTCTTCATTCATACGAGATAGGGTTACTAGACTATTGATAAGTTTGGATAGTTTATTAGCTTGAGTTTGAATATTATTAACCCATTCATTATTTTCATCTTCCATCGCTAATACATCAGCACTAGTAGCAATTGCCGTTAATGGCGTTTTTAATTCATGGCTAGCATTGGTGATAAATTGTTTTTGGGCTTCCATATTTTTTAAATATGGTGAGATTGCTAGACGGGAAAAGAAGACAATTAAAGCAAATACAACTATTAAACTTAGGCCAGCGATTGATAGGGTAATCCAAAATAATGATCTCATAGTCCTTATTTCTCTTTCAGAATTAAGGAATAGTAATACTGTTTCATTATTTAATGTTTTAATTTGATAACGATATCCACTTTCATAGCCATTTGATTTGTTCTTTTTTAAAGCAGCATTGGCATAGTTAATTGCATCAACAGTTGAAACAGAGGCAATGAAGTCTTTATTAATCTTAGTAATTACACCACTAGTATTATAGTGAACCGAAAAGAAACGAAGGGAATATTGTACTTCTGTTGAAAAAGATGACCAATCATCAAAAGGTGGCATATTTTGGCCAGGAGAGAAGGGGTTTTGTTGGCTTTCCATTTCCATAAGCCTAGATAAAACCTCATCTTGTTGCTTTGAAACGCTATGATAATACCAAAGATTCACAAAACATAATAGTGAAATAACTACCGCAGTAAAAGCAGCCATTGCGGCTAAGATAAAGCGGCGGCGCATCTTTTT
>CAVCTP010000065.1:0-6972 GCA_963605145.1 Tannerellaceae bacterium | reverse complement strand
ATCTTTATATTCTTCAAAGATTGTATGACAATACTTTTCATATAAAGCTATAGTATTAGGATTTTGCCATCCACCAAGTTCTTGTTCAATATAAGCAGGATCATCATAATGAGAAATTGTTACTAATGGTTCAATGTTATATTTCTTTAATTCTTTAAAAACATTGTGATAGAAATCTAAACCGTCTTGATTAGGTTTATCATCATTTCCATGAGGATAAATCCTACTCCAAGATATAGACATTCTAAACATTTTTAAACCAAGTTCAGCGAATAAAGCGATATCTTCTTTATAGTGATGATAAAAGTCAGTAGCATTATGATTTGGATAATAATAACCATCTACAACAGCAGGTTTAGCACCTTTTGGAAGAAATTGGCCTTTCATAGAATCATAAGCACCAGTAGTACCATTTTCATTAATATAAGTAACTAAACGATGGGTTTGAGATGTAGCGCCAGTTGTGTAATCAGTCATTGCTGGACCCCTACCACCTTCATTCCATCCACCTTCATATTGATTAGCAGCAGTAGCACCACCCCAATAAAAATCTTTTGGAAAACTCATATTCTCTCCTTTTTAAAATCCCCTTTCCACTATCTGAAAAGGGGATAAATTTATTAATTGTTTAATTAAGCAACTGTAGTTTCTTCTGCTTCTTCTTGTTCCATTTCAGCTTCTTGTTCACACATTTGTTTTTCATAAACCTTGAAGAATGGTAACCATATTAAGAAGCAAACTGGGAATAATACTATGTCAAATATAACATTTCTAATATCTAGCGATCCTAGGAATGTGCCAATTAAAACAGGCAATGTTGTCATAATTAATACTTGTGGATAAGCAATTAATTGTAGTTTGAAAGCAACTAAATATAACAATCCGCAAACAACTGGTTGTAATAAGAATGGTATAAATAATGTAGCATTATACATAATTGGCATACCAAATATTACAGGTTCATTAATATTACAAATATTTGGAACTAATGCAGCTTTAGATACAGCTTTAATTGTCTTAGATTTAGATTTTAATCCCATTAATACAAGTGGAAGTGTATTGCCAGTTCCACCCCAAACACTTATAGCGCCATATAAGAACATTGGGCTATATACTAATGCTTGACCAGCAGCAGCTAAAGAAGCGTTTGTCATATATGCTTGATACCAAGGAATTAAGATTACAGCAAATACTACTGCTGAACCATGAATACCAAAGAACCAGAATATTTGAGCAAGTAGCATAATAACAAACATACCTGGTGTAGAAATGAGGATATTCAAAGGAATAGATAGGATACCAATAATCAAATATGATAATGTAGTGTTTGTGAATTTAGCAATCAAATAAGCTAATACATACCAGAAAATAATGCACATACCCATAGGGATAATTGCTTTAAATGAATTGCCAATTCCTTCAGGTACAGAATCAGGAAGTTTAATACGTAAATCTTTATCTTGGGCAAACTTCATAATACGAGCACAAACTAAGCCAATAATTAATGCAACGAATAAGTTTGTAGAGCCCATACTTGCAATATCAATGTAATAAGTACCATCTATTTCTGTTAATGGACTACATACCATGAAATAACAAGCCATAGCTGTAAAGCCAGACATCATTTGGTTAACACCTAATACTTTTGAATAACTTGCAGCGATACAGTATGTCATAAAGAATGCTAAGATTCCCATTGTCCAACGATATGGAGTATAGAAGAAGTTATATATTTCTCCTGCTGTATCCCAACCTAAAAATGATGATCCAAAAACACAAATAATTTGGAATACGGAACCAACCATCAATAGTCCCATTGTTCCTCCCATACCACCTGAAATAGCTGAAAATAATTGTGAACTAGATAGTTTCATTGAGATATCTTCTAGTTTATGCATAAACTTAGAATCAGCTATTTTTTCAACGAAGTTTTTCTTTTTCTCTGTCATGTTTTAATCCCCTTTCATCATTAACCGAGTAATTTTTTTACTTGTTTGTAAATATTTGCTGCATTTGCTAAAGCATAATCTTGTGGAGCCATTAACGCACAAGGTATTCCTGCTTTACTTGCAATTTCTTCCAACATCTTGGCTCTATTTCGAACTTGTGGAGCATACAATAAGACATCATAGTTTTTGATGATTTCATCTACTTCACCAGTTCCTACAGCCTTCACTTCGATTTCTTCTCCGATTTTGGCTCCATATTCTTTCATCTTTTTTTCAACAATACTTGATGAAAGTCCACCTGCACAACAAATTAAAATCTTCAAACTATTTATCCTCCTTTAATTTTTGAACCTCTTTTTCAAGGCTATCTACTCTTTTATAAAGAGTAATTAATTCCCTAATTAAATCTTGAGCTAATTCAGAATTCATTAAATGGTCTTGAGCATGAACCAGTAATACATCAATTGGCACTTCTTCACCATTCGCAGTAGCTGTAATTAGTTGCATCTGTTCTTTATGAACAGGAAGTGTAGTAGTACTTGCTTCTTTTAATAATTCTTCTGCTTTTTCAAAATTTCCATTATTTGCTTCGTTTAATGCATCAAAAGCACATCCCTTAGCATCACCTGCAGCAGCAATTATTTTCATAGAGATTGATTCTGTATCTACCATGGAATACCCCCTTTTTGTTGATTTTATTTAAATACAAATGATTTTTTTATTCAAAACTGTTTAAATGATGATTTTAAAATATTTTTAAACACTAATTTATTTTTTAAACTGAAAGTGCTTACATTTCCTAATTTTATAAGAATTAACTTAATATTTTTCTTTAAAAAACAAATAAAAACAGCTCTTTTTAATACAGAACTGTTTATTTTTTTAAAGAATTATAAAACAAATCTTTATTTTTATTTTCTTAACATCTACTTTAAAATTTCAATAATTGTAGCTATTTCATCATCCCCTATAGTTACTTCAGCATCTTCTTCTAAATCAACAATAATATCTTTAATATCGTTATATGTTCTCTTGTTTTTTGAAAGTAAAGCATCACGATGTATATTGATTGGTAGTTCTGAACCACTCTTAATACGATTAATCAAACATGCAAGATGTAAGAATAACCCCATTTCTTCATCTGCCCCTAAGATTCTGGTTTTCTTCATCATCTTCTTTATTGTTTTATGAATTGTATTCTTTATTTTATAAATATTTACATATTCTAATTGTTTATCCAAATATTCATATAAAGCTTTATAATCAATTAATTCTTCATCATGAATTGGCTCTACTGTTAATAATAAATCTAATTTATCTACTGGTGTATTAAATAGTTTGCCAACAGAGATAAAAGGAATATCATAAAGACCTGGATCATAGGTGCCTACAACGCATAATATTTCACCATTTTTACGATAATTATTAATATTATCTAACATTACTTTTTTATCACTTGCCGCTAGTGCTACTACTTGTATATTGCTTAAATTCATGTGCTTTTCAATATATTGTTTCATTTGAATTGCTGAACCAGAACCAGATGCACAAAGTGTTACAATGACTTTTTTATTTGTATTATCTAATCTTTCATATTCATCTTTTAATTTAGCGAATGATCCAAAACCATTATTTAAAATAGATTTATGTACATCATCTAAACTTTCTTCGCCATCTAGTTTAATAATTGCGTCAAGTGCTAATAAAGTCATAGGAAGTTCCACAAGTCTTATTTGAATACCTGTTTCAATAGCTATCATTTCCATTATCTTCTTTAAAGAACCCATATCATACAAAACTAATATTCCATTATCACCTATCTTTAAACATAACGATTTAATTTTTTCATAGGCCTCATCCATACTTTGGTCTAGTAATAAATCATAGCTATAAATATTATCCGTCTTATACAAACCTTGTAATGTTTCTTCGATTGCCGAAGCAACTTTACCATGCATAATCAATAATACAGAAGGTTTAGAATAATTTCTAATTTGAGTTTGATTATCAATAAAATAAATTGTAAGCAAAACAGTATCGTCAATATTAATTGGTATATTGAAAGTTTTATTTAATTTTGTTGTAAGACGTGCTGCAAAGGCATATTCTTCAGGATATTTTTCTACTACTTCTGTTATCTTTTCATTCGAAATTCTTTTCTTAATATTTTCATGTTTTATTAAACCTTGTATTTGAAAACAAAGAGCTTGAAAAATAGAAGCCGGATATATCCTACTAAATAAAGAACTTGCTTCTTTTACACTATCATCAACAATTTCAATTATTTTTGGATCTATAATTTTCTCTAAAGCAATTCGATCATATTCTATATCAGTAGATGACATGTGCTTTGAAATATCAGATTCGATATCAGCAGATACAATTGTCATAATATCTTCATCTGGAATATTTCTACTTTTTAATTCTTTTATTTTTTCATCAATCACATCATAAACTGATTGTTTCTTAATTCTAGATGTTTCTTGCTTCTTACTACCATATTCTCCAGCAAAGGAATATGTATAGTTTTCGGGAATTAGTTTTTCAATTACATCTTTATAATTTTTGTATTGTAGAAAACCTTTTCTAACATTTGGATTACAATCACTTAAATAGACGGTTAAAGTATCTGAATCTTTTCCTACATTTCTAACAAATGCATTTGCACAGCCAATACGAATATCATCTTTTAATTGTTGTATATTTCCTTCACATTTATATAACAAGAAACAGCGAAGCAATTCAGAATTAATAACAATTTCTTTATGTACTTTTTCACTTTCGTTTTTAAAAAATAATTCTATATATTCTAATCTTTCTTCAAATCCCCTTTCTTCTAAAGAAGGTAAATTAATATGGAAAGCAAAATCTTTTCTCATATCTTTATTGTTAGAAGATAATTCTTGAGAAAATATAGTAATTGCTTTAGCATCTTTTTTATCTAATTCTGAAGCACGTAATAAGCCTTTATTTTTTTCATCATTTATAGTTTCATAATGGTCAATTACAATAAATACACCAAATTTCCTTAGTGTTTTGCCATATTTTTCTTTAATATCAATAAAAGCATTATATACACTTTCGCTTGTTTCATAATTTGAAAGATTAATTTCAATGAAAGGTGTTTCTTTTTCGATTAATTTTTTAGATATCGCAAATTCGTACATCTTTTTCGCAAAATATACCCCTTCTGTGCCTCTTTCTCCTGAAATTAGCGCTCTTAAATCATTATCTGGATACATGATACAAGCTTTTGCTAGCTTAATTGCATTTTTTAAAGAACCATTTGCACCAATAAAATCCTTAAAACAATCTTCTTCATGTTCTTCTTGTTTATTTATAAAATATCTTACAGGTCTACCACTAGTTTTTTGAAGTTCACCTTCTTCACATAGATCGTTTAATGCAGTAGAAACATTTGCTCGAGAGATATCAAAGATATCGCCAATTTCTTGTGCTGTGTAAGAAATCTCATTATTTTCGTTTGTTTTTTCCTTGATATATTCAAGAATTTTAATTTTATTAGTTTTCATATTGAACACCTTTATCTATATTATTAAACACTAAACGATTTTTTTAAACTCTTTTTTCAATAATTTTCCTTTTTAATTAATCATAAATATTTATAAAATGTAGTCAGAGGTAAAGAAAATGAAACGTCGTATTATATTAGATGCTCCAATTGAAGAATTATTTAATGCTTTAATATCACCAACAATTGAAAATTATAAAAATGTTAAACACAAAGATCCAACCGAAGAACAATTAAGATATGGATTAACTTATCAAGTAGAAGTACCAAATTCAAAGCCTAAGCGCTATGCTACTGTTAAAGTTTTAAAATATGATAAGCCACATCAATTTTCTATGGAATATAAAAGTTCAGCATATCACAAAATAGATAGCCTATGGTTAAATAAAATGGACAATGGTAAGACAGAAGTTATAACCGAACATAAAGAAGAAAGTATTAAAAATGGTAAAGTAGTCTCTAGTAAAGGACAAAATGATTCAGAAGTAATAAAACCCGTATCACTTTTTGAAAGAGGAAAATATATGCGTTTAGCATATGCTATCAAAAAAGGTGTATTTAATAATTCAAATGATTAATCAATAGTAAATAAATTTATTTACAAATAAATCTAATTAATTCCTCTATTTCATTTTCTTTCATTCCACCAAATTTTAGATATTCAATTGCTTTTTGATGAAAATCAAAATTTGAAAAATCTTTTAGATTGTTAGTTAAACACAATTGATTCATTAATCTATCTATAAAATAATGATCTCTTAATAATTTATATTTTTCAGGTGTATCTTTATCATTTATAAAATAGAAGTTATCGTATGTCTTCATATAATCTTCTTCAAATTCATTGATAGTGCCACCACCTAATGCTAGAAAGAGGATACATAAGAAACCTGTTCTATCCTTACCTTCCATGCAATGTAAATAGATAGGCCCATCCATTTGAATTACTTCTTTAAGACCTTTAACAATCTTTTGCGCATATGATAATTCATTAGGGAATGCTGATAAGTCTAATGGTAATATTCTATTTTGTTTATATATTTTATAAACATAATAATCTTTGCATGAAGATATCATTCTTTCTAACTCATCTTTGGTATCAGAAAGATTTAATATGCAATTAATATGTTTTTCTTCTAATAATTTGTTTACAGTTGTTAAAAAACCAAAATCATTACATATTGGTGATCCACCTCGATAAATAAAGTTTTCCTTTAAATTCTTGGCCTTTAATACCCTAAAATTAGAAAATGCCTCATCTGATACATAATAAGATCTATCTGCAGGATGGCTTTGTTTAAAAGTATCTTGAATAAATTTGAACTTTTGTTTTTCATTCAGCTTAATTTCTGCTGTATCATCATCCTTTAAATTACATTTTTGCCATGCACCACTACCTTCAAATGCTAAACAAGGGCTGGGATATGATGAATATGCACATAAAACAAAGTTATTTTCACTAGGATAATAGCCATCATAATAAGGTACATT
>CAVCTP010000064.1:0-7016 GCA_963605145.1 Tannerellaceae bacterium | reverse complement strand
TTTATGCTATATTTGACATATAGTTAAATAACTTTTGAATTTTAAAATCATTCAACAAAGCAGCCATTTAATGATTTTTTCTAGAAAATCCTCTCTAAAAAATCCAACTTATGATAACAAGGTTGGATTTTTAAATATTTCGATGTAAAACTTGTTTGTCCATTTTGGACAAACAAGTTTATTTATAATATAATCTCATTAGTAGAAAAGGATAAAAATGATTAAAGTCGATTGTAATTACAACATTGCTGACGATATTGGGTTTATTATTGAAGCAGAACATATAAATAAGAATGAGTTTGCTGAGGAAGCAAATATATCTCGTACGACATTAGATGAAATAATAAAAAACAATATCACAAGTGAAAACATATATGAAAAAATATATTCCTTTATTTATTCAAAAAAATATCGTATAAATTCGGTAAAAGAAGAGTTAATTAAAGAAAAATTTCATAATGTATTATTTCATGGTTCTAAAGATGGACTATCTTATATTAGCGACAAAGGATCAAGAGATAGTTGCGATTTTGGAAACGGCTTCTATCTAGGAGAAACATATAATCAAGCATTATCATTTGTATGTGAAAAAGATAGTTCATCAGTTTATTCATTTAGATATTCTTTAGATGGTTTAAAGATCAAAAGATTTGAATGCAATCTTGAATGGATGCTTGCGATTTGTTATTATCGTGGCACTATTGAGGAATATAAATCAAAAGATATAATAAGCAAAATAATATCTGAAGTTGAAGATGCTGATGTAATAATTGCGCCAATCGCTGATAACAAAATGTTTTATATTATGGCTCAATTTACCGATGGAGAAATAAATGCTGATGTTGCTTTACATTCCTTATCGGCTTCTAAGTTAGGACTACAATATATCTTTAAAACTGATAAAGCTATTAATAAATTAATTCCTATTGAAAGATATTATATCTGTAAGTCAGAAAAACAAGATTGTAAAGATAAATTAATTGAAAGAGGTTTTGAAATTGATACAAAACTAAAACTAGCTAAAAGAGAATTTAAAGATGGTTTATATATTGAGGAAATATTAAAATGAGAAAATTTGATCATAATGGTTTATTACTTACAGAATATCAAGCTAGATTATTTGAAAAATCATTTGAATTAAATTGTTCAAGTGCCATCTTTTTAAGAAGATTCTTACACTCTGATTTATTAAAAGAGTTGGATAATGAAAACAGTGCACTTATGTCACTTGATGTAAACGAAGGAATTCAAAGCATATTAAAACAATTTGGTGACTCAAGTTATGGAAAAGAAAAATATTCTAAAAATTCATTATTTTGGATAGGATACATGTATAGATATATTGCCTATACTAGGGAACAATCAACGGCTTATATTATGAAAATCTTCTCTCATAAACAAATGAATGAAGTATATTATTCATATCATACCCAAGATCCTGAATGGTGTATCGCTAACTTATTTGAAATAAATAATCTATCTGAAGATATATTCGATAATAATCTTAGACTCAAAAAGATTATTAAGGAAAGATATAGTTATTAACTTGTTTGTCCAATTTAAGCAAACAAGTTTTAATTATTCTCTTTTTTATCCCTGAATACAAATATCTTTGAAGTGAAGTAATTAGTTATTGCGGTAACTGGTATTAATATTGATTTAACTATCCAAATATTAACCTTTAATGTATCAACAAAGATAAAGATACTTAATTCACTTAATACAAAAGTAAAGATTCTTGTAGGAATGAATTTTAATAATTCATTTAAGAAAGAATTATGGGTACGATCAAAGTAGAAATATCTAAATAATACAAATGATACAAGCGTTGAAGCTAAGAAAGCAATTGTAGTATTTAGGGTTGCTGAATAAGGTATTAAGTTCTCTAAGATATAAGTAATCACAAAGTCTATGACTACTGATAAAAAACCTAAAAAACAATAAATCCAGAATGATCTTTTCCATTCATATATTGGTTTTAATATTCTAATAATTGGCCAAGATACAATAGTATCAAATATCTTATATTGTGGTTTAGTTGGTTCGACTGTTAGTTTTGCCATTTACATTAACTCCTTTATTCTTCTTGCTAGACCATGTATTTTATTTAAAGGTATAGAACATACTGCAATTCTTATTCCCTTATTAACAGTTAAAGTATAAACATGATTATCCATTAATCTTTGATGTAATTCTTCTTTATAATCATCATCTTCAACCTTTAAAGTAATAAAGAAACCATCTTGCATTGGATAATATACAAGCCCACATTCATCTGCTTCTGATTTGAATGTACTTACCCTTGTCTTTAACATCTTAATAGCATTATCTCTTTCGATAATATATTCATCATAATGCTTATTTAATACTTCAGTTACTGTAAGCATTGCCCCATTATTACAATTAGACCATACAGCTCTAGCAAGTCTAGATGACAAGTTAATAATCTTATCAACAAGTTCACTATTATTATTAATGGCAATCATAGCTCCTAATCTTTCACCATAGAAAGAGAAAGACTTAGAAGTAGAAGCACATATTAGTACTAATACATTGTCATTAATATTATTAAATAATTCAAAGAACTTCTTAGGTTCATTAGAAGCATAATCAATATATGCAATATCTAAAGCAAGAACTACTTCTTTATTTAGATTGTTTAACTTATTTATAATCTTTTGCCACTGTTCATAAGAATAAGCAAAACCTAAAGGATTCTCACATGGTGAGTTAATTAAAACATAAACTTTACCATCTATTGAATCAATCTTAGAAAATAAATCATCTAAATCATAAACATCATATCTAATAACATTTAGATTTAATTGCTTAACCATATCATTATAATTACCCCAAGCAATCTTAGGTAAAATGATAGTATCACCTTCATCTAAAGTTAATTTCATAGATGTATAAACAGCACCAGTACCGCCAGGTGTAGCTAATGTTTTATAGTTATTCTTAACTCTATCTTCTAAGATATATTTACTAATCGCATTTACATATTCCTTATTACCACTAGGACTTGCGGCATAAGCAAACTTCTGTTTACTTGGTAAGTTCTTTTCACATTCCGCAACAATCTTATAAGTAAATAAATTACCTTCTTCATCATATAAACATCCGGCTGTTGCATTTATAGTACTAGAATCTTTATCAGCCTTAGCAGCTTGAGTAACTTTAAAAACCTTTTCGGTAAATCTTTCTTTATTTATTTTTGAAGCAATAAATTCCATGCTTTCCTCCTCATTTATATAAATCTTTTAAATTTGAAGTTCTTTTAACCTTCTTAAGTTCTTCATATACTTGCTTTAATTGTTGTTCATAACGATTATTATTGAAACTTGTGAATAAATCTAAATCCTTTAATTCATCTGGCAAGTATTGAATCTTATGAAAACAATCATAACGTTCATAAGAATATTGTTCATCTTTATCTAAACCCACTGGAGTTAAATGCAGATATTTAGGAATATCATAGGCCTTATTGGCAACTATTTCTTGCATTTTATGTGTTGCATCTACGCCTGTTCTTGATTTTGGTGAAAGGCATAAATCAATAATATGAACTCCCAGTGGGATAATGGCCTCTGGCATGCCAACCCTTTCCGCCGCCGCACAAGCACTCATTGTTCTAGCCGCGAGTTGTGGATTGGCTAGCCCAATATCTTCATAAGCGATAACAGTTAACCTGCGACACAACGAATCAATATCTCCTGATTGAGCTAATAAACTTAAATAAAATAAAGCCGCATTAGGATCAGATCCTCTAATAGATTTTTGTAGTCCTGATAATAAATCATAATGACCATCTTCAGATGCAAAGGTTCTTTGAGAAACATTCTTACAATTTTGTTTCACATCATCTAAACTTATATGATTATCTTCAGATGTAATCGCGGATAACTCTAATATATTTAAAGCCCATCTAATATCACCATTAACGTAATCACATATTAAATCTGTGGCTTCATCATCAATAGTATATTTATTATCTAAGCCATCACTTCTTTTTAAAGCATTATTAATACCCTTTTTGATATCATCCCTACTTAAAGGCTTAAATTCAAATAAATGACACCTTGATCTAATAGCTGGATTAATTGAATGATATGGGTTAGCAGTAGTTGCCCCTAAAAGAATAATAGAGCCCTCTTCGACATGAGGTAATAATAAATCTTGTTTATCCTTATTTAAACGATGAACCTCATCACATATTAATATTAATTGGCCACTTAGTTTTGCTTCCACAAATATCGCATCTAAATCTTTTTTATTACCTGTAACCGCATTAAATTGACGATATGGTTTTTTTAAAGTAGTCGCAATAACTCTAGCAAGCGTAGTCTTGCCAGTTCCTGGAGGACCAAAAAAGATAGATGAAAAAATGGTGCCATTATTTAAGCACTTTCTAATTACTCCCTTTTCACCAACCAAATCTTTCTGACCTAAAATATCATCAATACTCTCTGGTCTTAATCTAAATGCTAGAGGCTCTCTCATTTTCTTCCTTAATCACATCTATTACATCTTTAAGGTTATTTAATACCTTATAAGCATTATTTAAATCTTCCTTAGATAAAACTCCTAAGTCTGGAACAAGTATACATCTACATCCTGCTGCCATAGCCGCCAATAATCCACTATGGGCATCTTCTAATACCAAACATTCATCCTTATCAAAATCAAAATAAGACATACATTTTAAATAAATATCAGGATATGGTTTGGCATTGCCTACATCACTTCTAGTAACAACATAATCAAATCTATCAAAAACATTCAACTTCTTTAGTACTTGATAAGCATAATCCTTAGCAGAAGAAGAACCAATACATATTTTAATATTGTTTTCTTTTAAATAATCTAATAATTCTATAGCACCATCTTTTAAAGGTATTACATTATCCTCTACAAAGATTCTATTATATTCATTAACTAACTTATAAAAATAATCTAAATCAAAGTCCTTACCATATCTTTTATAATACTTTTCTTGATTAGTTTTAGGAGCACCACCCATCAAAGTATTTAAGAAAGAGGCATCAGCCTCATATCCTAATTCTCTTAAAGCTTTTAATTCATTTGGAATCCACATCAGTCTTTCAGAATCAATTAAAAGACCATCCATATCAAAAATTACTAGTTTAATCACACGTCCATTATAATATATAATTTAATTGGAGGGCTTATTTATTATGGATATTAATAATTTAAAACAACATGCATTAAATATTAGAAGAAATATTGTGCAACAAGTATATGATGCACAATCAGGACATCCAGGTGGATCACTTGGTTGTGCCGACATTTTAACTTATCTATATTTTGAAAAAATGAATATCAATAAAGATAATGTTAAAAGTACAAACAGAGATAGATTTGTCTTATCAAAAGGACACTGTTCTCCTGCTTTATATGCCACTTTAAAAGAAGCTGGTCTATTAGATGAAGATTTAAAGACATTTAGACAAATCAATTCTAAGTTACAAGGACACCCTAACATGAACTATGTTGATGGTGTAGATATGTCTACTGGTTCTTTAGGACAAGGTTTATCATGTGCTGTAGGTATGGCAATTGCCAATAAGTTAGATAAATCACCTAATAAAGTATATGTCTTATGTGGTGATGGTGAATCTGAAGAAGGTATCGTTTGGGAAGCTTTAATGGCTGCCAACCACTACAAACTTGATAACTTAACTGTTATCTTTGATGTTAATGGTCTACAAATCGATGGTAATGTTCAAGATGTTATTGGACCACTTCCATTAAAAGAAAAGGCTGAAGCATTTGGCGCAAAAGTTGTTGAATGTGATGGCAATTGTTTCAAACAATTAGAAGAAGCATTCAATGTTCATGAAGAAGGTAAAGTAACAGTTATTATTGCCCATACTATTAAGGGTAAGGGTGTATCATACATGGAAAATAATTATGCATGGCATGGTGCAGCACCAAAAGAAGAAGATTATAAGATTGCAATGGAAGATTTAAAGGAGGTTAAGTAAGCATGGCTCAAGAGACAAGAAATGCATATGGTGAAAAATTAGCGGAATTAATTCAAAAGAATGAAAGAATTGTTGTATTAGATGCAGACTTAACTAAATCAACAAAAACAATTGAAGCAAAAAAAGTATGTCCTGAAAGACACTTTAATGCTGGTATCGCTGAATGCAATATGATGGGTATGGCTGCTGGCCTTGCTGCTAGTGGTAAGATTGCCTTTGCTTCATCATTTGCGATATTCGCAAGTGGTAGAGCATTTGAAATCATTAGAAATAGTATCTGTTATCCAAAACTAAATGTTAAAGTATGCGCAACTCATGCTGGATTATCAGTTGGTGAAGATGGTGCATCACATCAATCTATTGAAGATGTTGCCATCATGAGAGCACTACCTAATATGAAAGTATTTGTACCATGTGATCAATATGAAACAAAAGCTATTATTGAACATGTAGCTGAAATTGATGGTCCATGTTATGTAAGACTTGGTAGAGGTAAAGTTGAAGATGTATTCAATGAAAATACAAAATTTGATTTCAATAAAGTAAATGTTATCAGAAAAGGTAATGGTGATGTTGTGCTATTCGCTATGGGTCTAATGGTTCAAGAAGCATTAAAGGCTGCCGAAACATTAGATGCAACTGTAGTAAATGTTTCAACAATTAAACCAATTGATTCTGAAGGTATTATTGAATTATTAAAATCTCATAAACGTGCTTATACATGTGAAGAACATTCAATAATTGGTGGTCTATATTCTGCAATCGCTGAAGTTAAAGCACAAACTACAATTGCAACTCCTATTACTCCAATTGGTGTAAATGATACCTTTGGTGAATCAGGAAAAGCTAAAGATGTATTGAAGAAATATGGTCTAACTAGCGAACACATTCTTGAGGTTGTTAATAAATAATGCGAAAAGTTATCTTTGATACTGATATCGGCTGTGATGATGCTCATGCTTTAATACCACTTTTACTTGATGACAATATTGAAGTTATTGGTATAAC
>CAVCTP010000063.1:0-7023 GCA_963605145.1 Tannerellaceae bacterium | reverse complement strand
ACTAGAACGCATATCTCTATCATCATATAGAAATAATTTTATTATCAAAGGTGGTTTTCTGATTTCTGCTATCGTAGGATTAGATACGCGAACAACCATGGACTTAGATACAACAATAAAGGGTTTTGCCCTTACCCATGAATCAATTCGAAAAATTTTCCAAGATATTTGTGCTATTCAAATTAATGATGATATACAATTTGAAATTATCAACATATCTGATATTCGCAAAATAGATGACTATTCTGGCATACGAGTTGCTTTGAAAGCAAATTATTTACCAATAAGTGTACCATTAACTGTTGATGTCACTACAGGCGACATAATAACACCTCGAGAAATAGAATTTTCATTTCCTCTATTATTTGACGATCGTATGATTAGTGTTCTTTCTTACAACATAGAAACAATACTTGCGGAGAAAATAAAAACTGTATTATCTCGGAGCATTGCTAATACTCGCATAAGAGATTATTACGATATTTATATTCTTCATATGTTGTATAGTGAAAAATTAGATAAAGTAGCATTATTCCAAGCAATAAAACAAACAGTTCAAAAACGAGGAAGCAATACGATTCTTTCTGATTATCTAGATATCATAAATAAAGTTTGCAATAGTAATGAACTCAATAAACTATGGAAAAATTATTGTAATAAATATGAGTATGCAAAAGATATTTCTTTTGATAAAACATGTGATGCAGTTAAAGCAATTATGGACTCAATTTTTATTTGATTAAAATATAAATAATTTCCTATTTAAAAAGATCGACTTATTATCATCGATCTTTTGTTTTTTAATTATGTATCTTCTTTTATCGAGAAGATTTATCGTAAGGCACACCACATGATTTAGGAGAACGATCATGTTTAGATGTAATAGCTAATACAACTAATGTAATTATAAATGGCAAACTCTTATAGAATGCAGCAGGCAAACCTAAAGAACTTAAGAATGGAACTGAAGAATAAGAGTTTGATAATGTCTTACATAAAGCAAAGAAAGCAGCTGAACCAAGTAATGGTAAAGATCTCCATTGACCAAAGATTAATACTGACATTGCAAGATATCCATAACCACTAACAGTTTGTGAATATGTAGTAGCAACTGGTAAGATATACATCAAACCACCCATACCACCTAAGAATCCAGCAATAATTAAAGCTGCATATCTATATTTTTGAACATTAACACCTAATGATTCTGCTGCTTGAGGATTTTCACCACAAGCACACATTCTTAAACCAAAACGAGTCTTATTAATTACTATAGAAGAAATAATGAAAATTAATATTCCAATAAAGTTAGTAATATAAGTGTTTTGGAAGAACATTGGCCCAATTACAGGAATCTTAGATAATACAGGAATTGATTCAATAACAAAGTCATTTCTAATAGTTAAGTGTTCTGAACCATCTTGTAAGATTCTAGCGAAGAAGACACAGAATGCTGGGGCAAATGTATTTAAGGCTTGTCCTACAATACTTTGATCGGCATTTAGATTTATAGCAGCAACACCTAGTAACATGGTTAATATAACACCCATTACTCCGGCAAATAATAAGGAAACAAGAACTCTTGCTTGACCTGACATAGTACCATTATCAAGCCATTGCATCATCAATACTCCCCACATACAAGACCATACCATTACTGAATCTAATGCTTGGTGAGTTACACCACTTCTTTCAGAGAACATACCACTAGTGGCAACAACAAGAAGTGGAATAAAGAAAAACATGAAATATCTAGCTATAAAATAAACAACATCCATACTATTCAAGCTCCTTTCCAGTTACCTTGTTGATTTCCTTCTTATGTTTATTAAGAAGTTTTTCAAGTAAATGTCTAGTAAATAATGAAAATGCTGCAAAATATATGATTACAGAAGTAATAACAGAAACAATTTCTTTTTGGAAACCATATATTTGCATATATGTACCACCGACTGTAAGTAGTGCTAAGAATAAAGCACCAAAGATAGCACCAAGTGGTGAGTTATTGGCAAGACACGCTACCGCAATACCAGTAAATCCTTCTTGAGCTGTTGATTCTTTCATACTTATATATGTTCCAGATTGAGAAAGCATTGCAAGTCCTCCACCTAGACCACACATTGCACCAGATAACAAAATTGAAATTATAACAATACGTTTTGATTTAATACCAGCATATGCAGAAGCTTCTGGATTTTTACCACAAGCCTTCATTTCATAACCTAGCTTTGTTTTATTCAATATTACCCAAACGATAATAGCAACAATAATGGCAATTATAATACCGATATCAGCAGCCTTATTGTGACATAAAGTTGGCATAAATGCTTTAGGTAATTTAGTAACTCCAGGAATACCTTTTGTTTGACCCTTTGTAGCATCATAACAATATTCACTAATCCAGTGCATTACATAATACATTTCAATATAGTTAAACATTGTTGTAGAAATAACAACATTAACATTGAAATAAGCTTTTAATAAACCTGGTATTGTAGCCCATAAGCCACCAGCTATAATAGCAGCAATTAATGGAACAATCCAAGTTAATGGTGCAGGTAAATCTTTAGATACATATAAAGCAGTTAATATAGCAGCTAAACCACCAACAGTATATTGACCTGGACCACCAATATTAAATACACCAGCTTGGAAAGCTAAACACATTGCCACACCTGTACATAAGATTGGTGTTGCAAAATAGAATAAAGAACCTAAATTCTTTAAACCTCCCTTAGCAAAACCACCAGAAATAATTGTGATAAAAGCTTGTCCACCTTTAGAGTGATTAGTAAGCATCAAAATAATAAAGGCAATTAATAATCCACATAATATAGATATTAATGAAGCTAAGATACCAGAATAATTAGAAATATCAAATTTTTTCTTTGTCTTTGTAGTCATTATTCCTTAGCCTCCCTTTTAACACCTGCCATATATAGGCCAACTTCTTCTACACTTACCTTCTTAGGATCTAGTGTACCCATGATTTCGCCTTCAAACATAACGATGATTCTATCGGCTACATCCATTACTTCATCTAATTCAAATGACATTAGAAGTACTGCTTTACCAGCATCACGTTGAGCAACTAATTGTTTATGAATAAATTCAATAGCACCAACATCTAGACCTCTAGTAGGTTGTACAGCAACAAGTAAATCACAACCTTGGTCTATTTCTCTAGCAACAATAGCTTTTTGTTGGTTACCACCAGACATAGAACGAGCTATAGTTTGCTTACCCATACCAGATCTAATATCATATTCTTCAATCAATTTATCAGAATATTCATCAATAAGGTTGTAGTTTAAAAAACCAGCCTTATTAACATATGGATGACGATAATAATTCTTTAAAACTAAGTTATAAGATAATGGATAATCCAAAACCAAACCATATTTATGTCTATCTTCAGGAATATGAGACATAACTTGGTTTCTATCTCTTATTGATTTCTTAGTATAATCTTCACCATCAATAATTACCTTTCCACTATTGATTGGCATAATACCAGTTAAACCATAAATTAATTCTGATTGACCATTTCCATCAATACCAGCAATCGCTAATATTTCACCCTTTTTAACTTCAAAGGAAACATCATTAACAACCTTCTTTTTAGTCTCGGAATTAACCATTGTTAAGTGTTCAACCTTTAAACAAGTGTCACCTAATTTAGCAGGACCTTTTTGAACATGGAAATTAACTTCTCTACCTACCATTAACTCGCCCATTTCAGTAACAGAGGTATCTTTAGCATCCAATGTCTTAACAAGTTTACCACGACGTAAAACTGTAACACGATCGGCTACTCTTTTTATTTCCTCGAGTTTATGAGAAATAAATAATAAAGTATGACCTTCCTTAGCCAAACCCTTCATAATTTCCATTAACTCGTCGATTTCTTGTGGAGTTAATACCGCAGTTGGCTCATCAAATATTAATATTTCTGCTTGTCTATAAAGCATCTTTAATATTTCACAACGTTGTTGTTGACCAACTGTAATATTTTCAATTAATGCATCTGGATCAATAGCTAGACCATATTTCTTAGAAAGTTCTACAACCTTCTTTCTAGCAGTATCCATATCTAGGAATAAACCCTTAGTAGATTCTTGACCTAATACAATATTCTGTAAAACACTATAATTTTGTACCAACTTAAAATGTTGGTGAACCATACCAATACCTAACTCTGTAGCAACACGAGGGTTAGTTATCTTTACTTCTTTTCCCCTTATTGAGATTGAACCTTCTTCTGGCTCATACATACCAAATAATACTGACATAAGTGTTGACTTACCAGCACCATTTTCACCAAGTAATGCATGTATCTCACCTTTTCTAATGCCTAGATTAATGTCATTACATGCGATAATACCAGGGAATCTTTTAGTAATGTGAGAAAACTCAATAATATTCTCTGCATTTCCCATAATAAAATTTTTCCTTTCTTAAAGGTAAGAAGGTGTGCATAGAGCACACCTTCTAAGTCATAATCTTTTAATAAATTATTGAGTGATGTATTCAACTTTAACGTACTTCAAGCCGTCAATAGGAGCACCATTTTCGCCATCAGCATCAGTCTTTAATGTGCTAGCGATTTCAATTAGTTTAGTATGAGCAGCATCATATTGTTCTTGAGTTAAAGTCTTCCAGTTTTCAGCTCTGTATTCAGCGATACAAGCACCACCTTCAGCATAACCTAAATCGATAATGCCATCAGCTGTGCAATTGTCAGTGTATTCTTTCCAATCAGCTTCTGATTCATAACCAGCCTTAACAGCAGTATAGATAGAACCTTCCATATCCTTCATAGCAGAAGTAACGATTTGAGGAACACAATCTTCACCATCAACAGCTCTAGTGTAATATTCATCATTATCAACACCAACAATCATACGGTTTTCACCATCTTGAGCAGCCTTGATAACAGAGTTAACAATAGTACCACCACATGAGAATACTAGTTCAGTACCTGAAGCATACCAGTTAGAAACAAATGTTACTAGGTCTGGAGAAGCATCGAATGTACCAGTGTAGTAATATTTACATTCAATAGAACCTTCTTCTAAGCCAAGTTCAGCAGCAGCAGCTTCAGCACCTTCTAAGAAGCCATAACCGAATCTAATAACAGCTGGAACAGCCATACCACCGAAGAAACCAAGTTTGCGATAGCCATCCATAACAACTGTATAACCAGCTAACCAACCACATTCTTGTTCCTTGTATTTAATCATAGCTAAATTGTCACTATGTTCAATTGAATCATCTGTACCATCATAGTCAACATCGATGTTGTATAGGTTATCAGCATCAGCATAAATAACCTTAATATCAGGATATTCAGGAACGCATTGTAATAATGCAGCATCCCATAGATAACCAACTGCAACAACCATATTAGCTGTCATTTGTTCAGCAGCTTGTTGGAAAATAGTGATTCTTGATTGGTCATCATTACCTGCAGGTTGTAGGTAAGTGTAAGTTAAGCCAGCTTCTTTAGCGTATTTCTCAATTCCTTTGTAAGAATATTCGTTGAATCCGCCATCATAAATAGAACCTAGGTCAGCTAAGAAAACGATATCATAATGTTCATCACCGCTTGTGTCTTCGCCACCATCAGTGTCAGTACCGCCATCATTACTAGAGCATCCAACTAAAGTGAATACCATTAAGATGGCAAGCATTAATGCAAGAAATTTCTTCATCAATTTTTCTCCTTTTTTCTTTTCTAGGTATACTTTAAAACTTAAATTATTCAAATTGGGCTTGTAAAATAATTTAATGTAATAAGTCACCTAAAGTAATTTTAACACTTAAATATAATTTTAAACAAAGTATTTAATTCAACCTTCATGTAAAATGGATGGGGAGATAAGAAAAAAAGACAATAGACCATTAAATAGATTAAAGAAGGCCTATTGTCATGCTTGTAATACCGCAAAAATATCAAGATTGATATTTATTCAACCATCTTACCGAACTTATCAGTGAATTTTAATGTATATTTTACAGTCCAATCAAGTATAAATCCTGTTAAGAAAACACTAACGATTGTACCTACTCCAACTACGCCACCTAATAGCCAACCTATTATAAAGAAAGCAGCATCAGAAATAATTTGGGCATATTTTAATTCAATATGTAAATAATCGCAGATGAATAAAGGCACAAATTGAAAAGTTCCTACACCTAAATTACAAGCAATTGACATGCCATAGCCAACGCCAGTTGTAATTAAAGCTACTAATAAAATAATTAATTTTGTCACAAAACCAATTTCATCTATTGGAAAAGTATTACCAACTAAAGCAACACACCAATCTAATAATTGGCCACCAATTACAATATTAATAATAGTACTTATACCTAAATGCTTTCTTTCAAAAAGGAACAGTAATAAGCCTAATATAACATAACAAATAGTAGATATTTGACCATAAGTTAATCCAAACCTACCATGTAAACCATCTATAAAGACACTTATTGGATCTGTTCCTAAACCACAACCATAGTAACAAGCAACACCAAATTGTGATAAAAATGTTGAAATTAAACAAATTACAACATTAATAGAAAGTGCTTTATAATTTAACTTCTTACCCTTCATTATCCTCTAATATCCTCTAAATCATCTAATCCATCTATAATCTCAATAGCACGTAAAGTAATCTTGGTCATAAGTTCAACCTTTTTAGGATAGTCAGGATCATTAGAAGTAGACATAGAACCATAATGACCGCCAATATAACCACCAGCTAATAAGATAGTACCTGTTCTAACTCCACCTAATAAAGAACCAACAGTAAATAAGGCAGCTGATTCATTTTCTACTGCAAGACAGCCAGCATCTTCCCAGACTTCAATTCTTTGTTTTACAGCTTCTTGTCCTCCATGAGCTCCAGGAGATTCGATATAGAAAGCATCATGAGACCTAACTACACCAAGATATGGTTTAACACCATATTCTTTACAAGCTTGTCTTAAAGCATTAACAACATCAATATCCGCAATTGC
>CAVCTP010000062.1:0-7039 GCA_963605145.1 Tannerellaceae bacterium | reverse complement strand
TTGGCAAGAGGCGATAGGGTACCAAATGCTGATCTTTGTTCAGCAGTTAAAGTATTAATGTCATATGTCATACCATCAATTAAGAATGCTAGGGCAATTAGAATACCACCACCTACGACAAATGGTAACATATGTGATACACCATTCATTAGATGTTTATAGATTTGGTGCCCCTTACTGTTTTCTTGTTTATTTTCTTTTTTAACACCAACAGCTTTATAAATAGGAGCTTCGCCTCTAACAATTGTTTCAATTAATTCATCGGCCTTATTGATGCCTTTAGAAACTTGGCATTCAATTACTTTCTTACCATCAAATCTATCCATTGGTACATTTGTATCAGCTGCCACGATAATACCATCAGCTTTACTTATTTCTTCATCAGTTAAGATATTCTTAGCACCACCTGAACCTCTAGTTTCAACTTTTACTTGATATCCTTTTGCCTTACAAGCTTTCTCAATTGCCTCAGCTGCCATATAAGTATGAGCGATACCAGTAGGGCAAGCAGTAACCGCAAGTATTAAATGATTGCCACTTACAATATCAGTTGCAGGCGCTACATCTTTCTTTGAATTTTCTTCATCTTTTTTAGCTTCGGCTTTATCGATAATATCTAAGAAAGCTTCAGCAGTCGTTGCGTTTTTAAGTTTTGAAACAAATTCATCATCCATTAACATTGTTGCAAGCTTTGACAAGATTTCTAGATGTACATTACCTGAATCTTCATTTGCTGCAATAAGAAATACTAGATCGACTGGTTTACTGTCAAGGGCATTATATTCAACTCCACCCTTAATACTCATGGCGGCAAGTCCAGCTTTCTTAACTCCAGAACATCTACCATGTGGTATGGCGATACCATTACCAACACCAGTTGTTCCTTCTTCTTCTCTTGCTTTTACAGCATCAAGATAAAGTTTCTTGTCTGAAATCTTACCACTTTTATCCATTAGATCAACCATGGTATTTAAGACTTCTTCTTTGTCTTTGACAGTAGCGTTTAGCTTAATACTTTCCTTAGCTAATAAGTCTGTTATTTTCATTTTCTCCCCCTTATAAATTTTTATATAGGTCTATTACCTCATCTAATTTTGCTAATTGTTCAGAGAAGGCACTAGCGCTTCCCGTACATATGCCGTATTTAAAGGCTTCATTATAATTGTTAAATGTTTTATAGCCATACAAGAAACCCGCAACCATTGAATCACCAGCACCTACAGAATTAATTACTTTTCCCTTTGGAGCTTTACTTGAATATACTTCACCATTTTCATCAACTAGTACAGCACCTTCACCTGCTAAAGATACCAAGACATTTCTTGCACCTAATTCTTGAAGCTTCCTTGCATATGGAACAACTTCTTCTCTAGTGTTTAATTCAACGTTAAACAATTCTCCTAGTTCATGATTATTAGGCTTAATAAGAAATGGCTTATAAGGTATTACATTTAACAATAAATCCTTTGTAGCATCTACAACAATCTTCATGTTTTTATCTTTTAAATAATCCATGATGTCGCTATAGATATTAGAAGGCATAGAACTTGGTATGCTACCAGCAAGAACCAAAATATCATCACTAGTTAAATTATCTAGCTTTTGATATAGCTTCTTGATTGATTGTTCATCAATTGAAGGGCCCATACCATTTAGTTCGCTTTCTTGTGAAGACCTAAGTTTTATATTGATTCTTGAAAAACCATTATTAACCTCGATCATTTCATTTTTTATTCCTTCTTTTAGAATTAATCGCTTGATTTCACCTCCTGTAAACCCAGCTAAGAAACCTAGTGCTGTAGTATCTAGTCCTAGATTTCTTAAGACAATAGATACATTGATTCCCTTGCCGCCTGGATAAATGATTTCCTTAGTTGTGCGATTTGTTTGGCCTAAGATGAAATCATCACAACTTACGATGTAGTCTAGAGAAGGATTAAATGTTACGGTATAAATCATTTTCTCTCCTTCTTTTCAAACACGTTGGTACCTGACTGTATTTGAATGAATCTGCTTGTTTTGATTAACCATTATCATAATACAATCATAAAAAGTCATTGTCAATCAAAAAATGAACGAATATGAACGAAAATGAATGTTTTTGACATTTTTAAGTCAAAAACCTATAATTTTTATGAAGGAACTTATAAAAAATGCTAAATGAAGAAAGAAAAAGAATCATTTTAAATATCACTAATGAAAAGAAAAGTGTAAGTGTAACGGAACTAATGAAACTACTAAAGGCCTCTGAATCAACAGTTAGAAGAGACCTTAACCAAATGGATAAATTAGGACTAATCAAAAAAGTTTATGGTGGGGCACTTACCTTAGACAATGATATTGAAACTGAAGAAAAAGAAGTTAGTGAAAAAATAAATCTAAATACCGAGGCTAAAAGAGAAATAGCTAAATATGCTGCAAGTCTTGTAAAAGATAATGATGTTGTTTATTTAGATGCAGGCACAACAACAGGAATGATGATTCCTTATTTAAAAAACACAAAAGCGACCTATATTACTAATTGTGTTACTCATGCTAAAAATCTTTCAAAAGATGGCCATGTTGTATATGTAACAGGTGGCACTTTAAAATCAAAGACGGAAGCACTTGTTGGTTCTGATACTTATCATTATTTAGAAAAACTAAACTTTACAATTGGTTTTTTTGGAACCAATGGGGTAAGTATTGAAGAAGGATTAACAACACCTGACCCTCAAGAAGGTCAAATAAAAGAAATAGCTTATAAAAAATGTAAAGAAAAATATATCTTAGCTGATCCTAGCAAATTTAATAAGATATGTACAATAAGTTTCGCAAACATTGAAAAAGGCTTTATTGTATCTGATTCTAGTATTCCAGAAACTTATAAGAAACTACATAACACAATCCTTGTAGATCTAATAAAATAACTTACAATACCCAAGTCTAAAGCACTTCAAAGTCGTTCCTGAGAATAGTCTATTGACTATCGCGAGGCTTTAAAGTAGAATAATTGAGTATTTAAACTTTCTTTGGAATGATAGGATTTCCAAGGTGTGAAGGGAGAAAAAGATGAAAAAAGGAATACATCCAGGTTATTATAAGGTTACTGTTACTTGTGCAGGTTGTGGAGCTACATTTGAAACTGGTTCTACAAAGAAAGAAGGAATTAAGGTTGATACTTGTTCCAACTGCCATCCATTCTATACAGGAAGACAAAGATTTGCTGCTTCAGCTGGTAGAATTGAGAAATTCAATAAGAAGTACGGTTTAAACAAATAAATAGAGGAATTTACCTCTATTTTTTTGGTTATAATAATTGTGTGAGGTGCGATTATGTATCAAAGTTATAAAGATGGATGGGTTGAGACCATCAGTGGCTGTATGTTTGCTGGCAAAACTGAAGAATTAATTAGAAGAATTAAGGTATTAGAATTTGCCAAGAAAGAGATTATGGTTTTTAAACCCGTAATTGATAATAGATATTCACAGACGAAGGTTGTTTCTCATGCTGGTAGTGAAGTTGAATCAATTGTTGTTAAAAATGCACTTGAAATATTAAGCTATGTTAAGCCAACTACTCAAGTTGTAGCTATAGATGAAGCACAATTCTTCGATGATGATATTTGTGATGTTGCTAATGAACTCGCAAATAGAGGTATAAGAGTAATGTGCGCAGGACTAGATACAAACTTTAGAGGCGAACCATTTGGACCTATGCCAAAATTAATTACTGAAGCTGAATTTGTTACTAAATTAGCTGCAGTATGTAATAAATGTGGTGCTCCAGCAACCAGAACTCAAAGAATGGTGAATGGTAAACCTGCTTCATATAATGATCCTACAATCGTTGTAGGTGCAGCTGAAAGTTATGAAGCAAGATGTAGACATTGCCATGAAGTTCCTGATAAACCTAGACCTGTTTTCAATAAAGAGTAAGAAATATGAATGCAAAGTTAATTAAATTACAAGAAATAGAAGATCGTTATAATGAGATTTCTAATCTCATGCTTTTAGATGAAAATATTTCGGATCTTAAAAAATATACAAAATTATCTAAGGAACAAGCTCAACTTAAAGGTGCCTATGATGCTTATCAAGATTATAAGAGATACACTCAGATAGTTGAAGATGGCCAAGAAATGTTAAATGATGATGATCCTGAAATTAAACAGATGGCTCAAATGGAAATTGATGATGCTAATGAGAAACTAGAAGCATTAGATAAACATATTGAAAACTTATTACTACCAAGAGATCCAGAAGATTCTTATGATTGTCTAGTTGAAATAAGAGGTGCTGCAGGTGGTGATGAGGGTAATATCTTTGCTGGAGACTTATTTAGAATGTATAACTACTATGCTGAAAACATGGGCTATAAGGTAGAAGTTATGGAATCTAGTGAATCCGAAGCAGGTGGCTTTACTTTAATTAGTTTCCAAGTTAAAGGATTAGATGCATATCGCCATTTTAAATTTGAATCTGGTGCCCACCGTGTACAAAGAGTTCCTAAGACAGAAACTCAAGGTAGAGTTCATACTTCAACTGCTACTGTTATTGTTTTCCCAGATGTAGAAGATGAAGATGTTGATATTAATGATGCTGATTTAGAAATTGAAACACATCGTGCATCAGGTGCTGGTGGTCAACACATCAATAAGACTGATAGTGCTGTTAGAATTGTCCATAAGCCTACTGGAATCACAGTTAACTGCCAAGATGGTAGAAACCAAATTCAAAATAGAGAAACTGCTTTAAGAATTATTAAGGCTAGAGTTTATGACTATTATAAACAACAAAAACTAGAAGCCGAGGGTGCTATTAGAAAGTCTAAGATTGGTACTGGTGATAGATCAGAAAAGATAAGAACATATAACTATCCACAAAATAGAGTTACTGACCACAGAATTGGTTTAACAGTAAATCAATTAGATCGTATTATGGAAGGTAAATTAGATGTTGTTATTGATGCCTTATTAGAAAATGATGATAAAGAAAAACTTTTAAATGGTAACGTACAATAATTTAATTCATAAATATAAAAAAACATTTATTGAAAAAGGCCTTTCACCTGAAACGGTGAAACTTTTTCTTTTTGAATTATGTAATGAAGAAAAAGTTAACTTATATCTAGAAATGGATAATGAAGTTAAGGAAAGTATCAATAATAAATTTGAAGAAGGTATTAAAAGATTATTAAATGATGAACCATTAAATTATGTTTTAGGTTATTCTTATTTTTATGGTTATAAATTAATAGTTAATGAAGATGTTTTAATACCAAGATGTGAAACAGAAGAATTAGTATGTTTAGTATTAAGTAAATATGATGAATATTTTAAAGGTCAAAAGATAAATATTTGTGATGTAGGTACCGGATCTGGTGCTATTGCCATAGCTTTAAAAAAGGAAGAAGATAATCTAAATGTTTATGCTTCTGATATATCGGAAAAAGCATTAGAGATAGCTAAATTAAATGCTAAGAATAATGAAGCAAATATTAATTTCTTATGTGGTTCAATGTTAGAACCATATATTGAAAATAATATTAAAGTTGATATTTTAGTATCTAATCCACCATATATTAAGACAGTAGAAACAATTGAAGCTAGTGTTTATGATTATGAACCACATGTTGCCTTATTTGGTGGCAGTGATGGATTAAAGTTCTATAAAGATATCTTTGAAAATGCTTTAAAGATAGTTAACGATAATGGCATGTTATTTTTTGAAATGGGCTATGATTTAGGAAATGCTTTAAAAGATTTGGCAAAGCAATATTTCCCTAAGGCAAATATTGAAGTATTAAAAGATATGAACAACAAAGACAGAATGTTGATGATTAGGTTATAAATATGAATATTACAGTATATTTAGGTGCAAATAAAGGTAATGATCCTACATTATCTAAGGCTGTTCAAGAACTTGGCACATGGATTGGTACAAATAAGAATACCTTAATTTATGGTGGCTCAAAAAGTGGTTTAATGGGCGAAATTGCTTCCAGTGTTCTTGATGCTGGTGGAAATGTGATTGGTGTTGAACCACAATTTTTTATAGATGAATGTTTACAATTAGATGGTTTAACTGAACTGATTGTTACAAAGGATATGTCTGAACGTAAAAATAAAATGATTGAATTAGGAGACGCCTTTATTGGCTTTCCTGGTGGTACGGGGACACTCGAAGAAATTAGTGAGGTTATGTCTAAAGTATCTTTAAAACAATTAGATGCACCTTGTATTATTTATAATCTCAATGGTTTCTATGATAATTTAAAAGCACTATTAAACCATATGATAGATATGGGTTTATCTAGCAAACAAAGACAAGATGGAATTTATTTTGTGGAAAATATTGAAGAAATTAAACAAATTTTATCTAAATAGATTAATTGTCTTGATTTTCACAATCCTTTCACAGTGACATGTTATAAATATATTGTAAAGTAATTTTTTCATTAAAAAATCTTCCAATTATTATTACTAAAAGGCCCTTAGGGGGCCTTTTAGCATATATAATATATATGTAAAAAGGAGTTATATATGAAAGACTATATTATTACTTGTACTTCAACATGTGATTTAACAAAAGAAATATTAGAAAAAAGAAATATCAAATATGGCAAATTTAAGATGAGTGCTAATAATGAGACATATGATGATGATTTCTTTGATGATTATCCATATGAGAAATTCTATAATGATATCTCTGCTGGTATGCAACCAACAACTTCCCAAGTTGGTTTTGGGGCATATGTCGAGATGTTTGAACCATATTTAATTAAAGGTATTAATATCTTACATCTTACTTTATCTAGTGCTATTTCTGGTGACTATGCAACATGTAAATCAGTTGCTGATGAATTAAATGAAAAGTATGAAGGTAAGGTTTATGTATTAGATACCTTAGGTGCATCAAGTGGCTATGGAATGCAAGTTATGATGGCTGCTGATAATAAGGATAATGGTATGTCTTTTGAAGATAATATTAAGTATCTTGAAGAAAATAAATTACATATCCATCACTGGTTTATTTCTACTGATTTATCATCTTATAT
>CAVCTP010000061.1:0-7227 GCA_963605145.1 Tannerellaceae bacterium | reverse complement strand
TTTGTTGTATGAGTTAGTATTAATATATTTTTCTACTTTATTATTTAATTGTTTTAATGCTTTTAAAGTAAAAGAAAAAACCTTTGCTTTAGGTTTAATCTTATTTATTGGTTGTGATATATGTGTTGGTTTATTTAATACACCATATTCTAATTCAGTGATTGCAATGTTAATGTGGGTCTTCTATTTGCCTTCCCAAGTTTTAATTGTTTTGTCTTAAGCTTTTCTTTTTATCTTAGGGTATTTCTTGGAAGTTAATATATAAATTAAATATAAAGCACTTGTTAGTACCCATGAGAATGTGAAGGAATACATAAGTTGTACAGCATTTGTAAAGTTAAAGACAGATAGGAATATAATTCTAAATATACAAATTCCAATGGTACAGATTATCAATGATGCTGTTGCATCACCTACTCCTTTACATAGACATGATGGTATTTCTAAGAAGGCATAGACATTGTAATATGGGGCAACAGCTTTAATCATCTGATAGCCAATTTCAATTACTTCACTATCACTTGTATATAAAGATAACATTTGTCTACCAAAGGCAAAATCAATACCACATATTACAATTGACATTACGATTTGGACATAGATACATTTTCTAACAAATTCATATACTCTTCTAATATTGTTGTTGCCATAGTTTTGACCAATTAAGGTTACAGCTGCTGAACTTAGACCATTGGCAAATGACCAATATATATTATCTACATCACCATAGGCAGAATATGCTGCAATAGTATCAGTACCATAAGCATTTAGTTTTGTTTGAACAATTAAACCAGTAAGCGCAAATAAGGTTGATTGTATAGCTACTGGTAATCCTATCTTATTGATTTGAATTAGACTATCTTTATCAACACCAAATTCTTTGATGCTGTATTGATATATTTCCGAAGTATTTTTAAATATTATAATTACAACTATTGCGCATACTAGATGAGCAACAAATGTTGCAAGTGATACACCTAATATTCCGAGTTTAAGTACTCCAGTTAATAACAAATCTAGAGATATCTTTACAACAGCTATGATAATAGTAAACATCAATGATCTTTTTGAATCACCTGTTGCAACTAAGATAAATCTACCAATTGAAAAGATTAGATATGGAATAAAACTATAGCCATATATTTTTAAATAGGTAATAGAATATTCCATAGCATCATCAGGACAACCAGTCATTACTAAGATTGGTTCTGTAAATAGTGCTAGAGCTATAGTTAATATAGCACCCAATACAAAGGCAATAAAGAAACCTGTTTTTACGGATTTCTTAACTTTTTCCGGATTCTTGCTTCCATAACTTTGGGCAACCAAAATCATTGTTCCAGTACAGATACCACTGATAAAGTTTAGGATGACATTTATTATTGATGTTGATGTTCCTATAGCTGCTAAGGCAGATTTACCAACACATCTTCCTAATACTAAGGAGTCAGCTATTTTATATAGTTGTTGTAGTAAATATGAGCCAATTAAAGGTATAGTAAAGATTATTATTTGTTCTAAAACATTTCCATTTAAGATATCTTTTTTACTTTTTCTGATTGTCATTGTTTCTCTATTTTTCTTCTATTATCTAAGGCTTTTATTAATGTTAAATCATCGGCATAATCTAAACTTGATCCCATTGGTAAACCATGGGCAATTCTAGTTACTAAAATATTTTTATTTTCTAGAATCTTATTTAAGTATAATGCTGTCATCTCACCATCCATAGTTGGTGATGTAGCAATTATTACCTCTTTAACTGTATCATCTATTCTTTTTAATAATTGTTCAATATTTATATCTTCAGGATAAATACCTTTAGATGAAGATATTAATCCATTTAAGACATGATATAAACCTTTATAAGAACCGGTTTTTTCAATAGCTACTAAGTCTTGAGGATATGCTACTACCATGATTTTTGTAATATCTCTGGTCTTATCTTTACATATCTCACATTCATCTTCTTGACATAAGAAACCACAGGTTTTACATTTTTTTATATTTTTAATATTTAATAAATTTTGAACAATGGTATCAATATCATCATTAGATTTTTCTAACAAGTAAAAGGCATATCTTTGGGCAGTCTTATAACCAACACCAGGTAACCTTTCAAATAAACTAATAATGTTATCAAAATCTTGAGGATACATTACTTTATACCTATTGAAGCCATTGCGGAACGAACATTATCATCTTTGGCTTTGTTTACTTTATCTAAGACTTCATTGGTTGCTATCATGATTAAATCTTGAATCATTTCCTTATCTTCTTTATTTAGAATTGATTCATCTATTTCAACATTAGTTATTTCAAAATTTCCATTACAAGAAATCTTTACTAAACCATTAGAAGCACTTCCTTCATATATAGTTGAATTAACTTTATTTTCACCATTCATTAATTCATTTTTCATCTTTAATGTTTCTTGCATTAATTTTTCAAAATCCATCATTCTTCTATCCTCACCTTATCACCGAATAATGATGAAAGTTTCTCTTGAGCACTTTCTTGTTTTTTGTTCTCTAGTTGATACTTTTCAACATATACTGGTTTATTTCTATTTTCTACTGGTTCTTTTTTATACCAATCAATTAATTGCTTCTTTTGTTCATCATCAATGGCATATATCATCTTATCTATACCAAATTCTTCATTAACAAATTTATATAAATCTATATTTGCTTGTTTTTCATTAATAGCATCAGCTTTTACTTTGCTACAAGTTACTATTATGGCATCTTTATTAGAAGCAAACAAATCAGTATTAATTAATAAGTTATAATACTTTCTCTTATCTGGTTCATACATATAAAGACTTAATTTGTTATAAATAATCATATCGTTTATCTTTAAGTCTCTACTAGCATCCAATAGAATCTTAAATAAGAAATTCAAATCAATATCTATTAATTCATTGTTATATTCTTCTTTGATTTCTTCTTTTACTTCAGGAACTACTTCTTCCTTAACTTCTTCTATTGCTTGTTTTGTTTCTTGTTTTATTTCTTTAACTTCTTGTTTTACTTGTGTATTTGTAGAAACATTTGCCATCTTAATAAAACATAGTTCTAGGTATGCTAGAAAGTTTTGATTTTGTTTTTCTTTACTTATACAAGAATATAGATAATCAATATCATTTAATAAATTGTCAATTGATCTATTATTTAAAATATCTTGAGCTTCAATGGTACTTAATTTATTTAATAATGAAGCATTAGCATTATTAGAATATAATAATGCATCTTTAGCAATCTCAATTAAATCACTTGCGAGATTTTTTAGATCTGCACCTTGTGCATATATTTTTCTTAAGTCGCTGATTACTTCATTAATTTCTTTATTATTTATCTTTTTATATAATTCAACTTCTCTACTAGTTGATGTTAATCCATATATTGCTTCAACATCTTCTAGTTTTATTTCTTGTGGATTATATGCAAGACATTGTTCTAATAAAGATAAAGCATCTCTTAAACCACCTTCGGCCATTCTAGCGATTTCATTTATAGCTTTTTCTTCAAATGGTATGCCTTCTTTGTTTAATATTTCTATAACTTTCTTTTTAATATCATAGACATTTATTTTAGAGAAATTATATCTTTGACATCTACTTAAAACGGTTGGAATTATCTTTTGCGGATCAGTAGTTGCCAGTATAAAAACAACATGTGCTGGTGGTTCTTCTAATATCTTTAATAAAGCATTAAAAGCAGCTGTTGTCATCATATGTACTTCATCGATGATATATACTTTATATTTACCAATTAATGGTGCATATGGTACTTGTTCAATTATGTTTCTAATTTCATTAATACCATTATTACTTGCCGCATCCATTTCAATAATGTCAGGATGATTACCATTTAAATAAGCTTTACAACTATTGCATTCATCACATGTTTCACCATTAAACTTTTCACAATTTATGGCTTTAGCAAATAGTTTAGCAACTGATGTTTTACCTGTTCCTCTAGGTCCAGCAAACAAATAAGCATGAGCTATTCTATTATTCTTAATAGCATTTAATAAAGTCTTAATTATATAGTCTTGACCAACAACTTCGGAAAACTTTGCTGGTCTATATGTTCTGTATAATACTTGGTAGCTCATGGCATTATTATATTACAGAAATATATTTAACTCTGTTTAATTTATATATTTCCTGGGTGATATTTCCTTTTATTTCTAAAGAATTCTTTTAATAATTCACTACATTCTTTTTCCATTATTCCATATTCAATTTCTGGATAATGGTTGATGTTTTTGATTTCTAATATATTTATATTGGAAGTGATTGCTCCACCTTTTGGATCTTTACAAGCAAAATATATTTTTCTGATTCTTGAATTAATGATTGCGCCTGTACACATCATACATGGTTCTAGTGTTACATAGATATCACAATCTTTTAGATACCAATCATTAACTTTCTTATTAGCCTTTTTAATACATTCTATTTCCGCATGAAAGATGGCTGAGTTCTTCTTTTCTTTTTTGTTGTGAGCTCTTGCAATTATCTTTCCATCTTTAACAATGACACAGCCTATAGGAACTTCATCTTCATTGAATGCTTTTTGTGCTTCCTTATAAGCTGCCTTCATAAATTTATTTTCCATATATAAAAAGTGGTACACACAATCAGAGGTTCGTATGGCTGCTTGCTTCCGCACCTGACCAAGTTAGAAACATGAATGTTGTACCACTAATATTATAGTATATTATTCGAATATCTTGTAATCGAGTTTTGTATAATCCTCAATTACTTGTTTTATCTCTGGATATGATGGACTATCATTTCTTTTAATGATAATGATATTTTCACATCCTGTAGCAATAGCCTCTCTAATTGACTTAGGAGAATCTTCAAATATTAAGGCATCTTGAATATCTATATCTAATCTTTTAGCACATTCTAGATACATATCTGTTTTATTAGTATATTCTCCAGTATCATAAACTGTCTGATTATAATCAAACCATCTATCTAGTTTTAATAAGGAATAATAGAAATCAACATTGAATTTAATAGAAGATGTACATAATATTACCGGAATATCATTTTCTTGTAGGTAATTTAGTAGTTCTTCTCCACCTGTTAATATCTTATTTCTGTTTTTTTCAAGACAAAGATTTTGATATACCTCTTCTTTATGAAAGGCATAATAATCTATATCTTTTTGTTTAGCTTTAACTCCAATTAATTCATAAGCCTTGTTTATAATTTGATAATTCATATATTGTTTTGCATCAACATAGAATTCTTCAAAATCTATCTTGTCTTGGGCTATCTCTTGAATGATTGTTTTCCAAGCATCATGATTGATATCATGGTCTAGAAATAAAGTACCATTGAAATCAAAGCATACTCCTTTAATATGTTTCACGTGAAACTTTCCTACTTAACTTCGATTTTCTCTAAACCACCCATATATGGTTGAAGAACTTTAGGGATATTTATAGAACCATCTTCGTTATAGTTGTTTTCTAATAAAGCAATTAATCCTCTAGGAGATGCTAGAACGGTATTGTTTAAAGTATGAACATAGTGATTTCCCTTTTCACCTTTAACTCTAATGCCTAATCTTCTGGCTTGAGCATCGCCTAAGTTAGAACATGATCCAACTTCAAAGTACTTTTGTTGTCTAGGTGACCATGCTTCAATATCACATGATTTAACCTTTAAATCAGCCAAATCACCAGAGCAGCATTCTAATTGTCTTACTGGAATATCTAGATTTCTAAATACTTCAACAGTATATTTCCACATATCCTCATAATATTTCATAGATTCTTCTGGTTCACATAATACAATCATTTCTTGTTTTTCGAATTGGTGAACTCTATATAGCCCTCTTTCTTCTAGGCCATGAGAACCACCTTCTTTTCTAAAGCAAGGAGAATATGACGTCATTCTAATAGGTAAATCTTCTGGTTTAATTAATTGTCCTTGGAATCTACCAATCATAGAGTGTTCAGATGTACCGATTAAATATAAATCTTCACCTTCAATCTTATACATCATTGCTTCCATTTCATTAAATGACATAACACCTGTTACAACATTTGAACGAATCATAAATGGAGGTATAGCATAAGTAAATCCTTTAGATATCATATAGTCTCTAGCATAAGCAATCATTGCTTCATGAAGTCTAGCAATATCTCCTAATAAGAAATAGAAACCTTCGCCTGATGTTCTACCTGCTGCTTCTTTATCTAAACCATGTAATTTATCTAATATATCAGCATGATGAGGTATTTCATATGCAGGAACTTTAGGTTCACCAAATCTTTGTACTTCAACATTTTCAGAATCATCTTTACCAATTGGAACAGAAGCATCAATGATATTAGGAATCTTCATCATGATTTGTTTAATCTTTTCTTCTAGTTCTGGTTCCTTTTGTTCGCAAAGAGTTATTTCATCACCAATCTTCTTTACTTCTTGTTTTACCTTCTCTGCTTCTTCTTTTAATCCTTTTGCCATCAAAGCACCAATTTGTTTAGAAGAAGTGTTTCTTTGAGCACGAAGTTCATCAGCTTTTGTTTTTAAAGCACGATAATCTTCATCTAGTTGTTTTACTTCATCAACTAGTGCTAACTTGCTGTCTTGGAATTTCTTCTTAATGTTTTCTTTAACTAGTTCAGGGTTTTCTCTAATTAATTTAATATCAATCATTTTTCTCTCCTTAAAATAAAAAGGCACCTTCTTAAAGGGCGGATATTCCGCGGTGCCACCTTGTTTTATCTCTTTTACACTTAACGCGTGTTTCACGTGGAACATTAATCCAACTATAAGGTAGATTCATTAAGTTCTTATTAATAGGTTTCACCATACCCTATCTCTCTATAAATAGTCTCTTAACTACTAATCCTTAATTCGCAAATAAATAATAACATTTATGTTTATTTTGTGAAAGTATAATAATTTTTTCCTGGGTAATATTATTTAAGTTTCTGCACTTCTTCAATTTGTTCAGCAATAATTCTAACTACATAATCAGCATCTAAAGGTTTTGGAATATGAACATTCATACCAGCATTCTTGCAAGCAATTCTATCTTCCACAAAAGCATTAGCGGTCATCGCAAGTATTGGAACAATTTTACTATCTTCTCTATTCATAGCACGTATTCTTTTAGTTGCTTCATATCCATCCATTACTGGCATCATAATATCCATAAGGATAGCAGATATCTCGTTAGGTTTTGATGCATT
>CAVCTP010000060.1:0-7288 GCA_963605145.1 Tannerellaceae bacterium | reverse complement strand
CCGAGAATTATTTTAATTCTAATAATATAAAATATGAATTGAGGCAACTTGATAAGAGTTCATTTACTATTGAAGAACTTGAAGATTTGCCTGAATATACTATTATAAAAACTGAACCAAGTCTAGGTTCTAGTTATACCCAAACTGATGATTCAGAAGTAGTTGCATATTATTATGTAGGAGATTAAATTATGTTAATTGCACCATCAATATTATCTTTAGATTATGATAACTTTAATGAAGAATTAAAAGCCATAAATGAAAATGCTGATTGGATTCATTTTGATGTTATGGATGGTAACTTTGTTCCTAATATTTCTTTTGGTCCAGATATTTTTAAAACTTTTAGAAGAAATTCTAGTTTATATACTGATGTTCATTTAATGGTTACAGACCCAGGATACTTTAGTGAAGTATTTGCCAATGCTGGTGCTGATGGCATTACCTTCCATTATGAATCTTATAATGACATCAATAAATGTGAATTATTAGTTGAAAAGATTCATGGCTTTTATCTAAAGGCTGGTATTTCCATTAAACCTAAAACAAGTGTCGAAACTATTCAACCATTACTTGATAAAGTTGATTTAGTTTTAGTAATGTCGGTAGAACCAGGTTTTGGTGGACAAAAGTTTGATCCTAATGCTTTAGAAAAGATCAAACAATTATCGCAATATAAAAAAGAACATAACTTAAACTATATTATCCAAGTCGATGGTGGAATTAATGATAAGACCGCTTATGATTGTATTAATGTAGGTTGTGAGTGCTTGGTTGCTGGATCTTATGTGTTCAAGGGCGACATTAAGAACAATATTGAAACATTAAGAAATGTAGAAAATAAAGACAAGTAATTGTCTTTTTATATACTTATTATTTTTCTTAAATAGAAGGGGCAATTTTATGAAGAATTTTATAAGAAAAGTATTAGTTTTACTGATATGCATTAGTAGTATTTTTACTCTATGTTCTTGTTCCAATCAAGAAGAAACTACAACAGATGATGAGATTGAAGAACAAGTTTTAAGTAATTGTGAAACAAATATCGATTTAAAATCTGTGTTTGAAGAAGTTGATAAAACAAACGAGGAAAATTGTTATTTAACATTTGATGAAGAACAATTTAATGAATACTTATATATTAATCCTGATTATGAGAATTTATTCACAAAATCTCAAATAAATGAATTAAAGAAAGAAAAGGGAAGATGTAGCACAATCTCATTAGAAGAAGCGCTA
The DNA here is from genome assembly GCA_963605145.1 of Tannerellaceae bacterium. Taxonomy (GTDB): domain Bacteria; phylum Bacillota_I; class Bacilli_A; order Erysipelotrichales; family Erysipelotrichaceae; genus Colivicinus. The sequence continues at coordinate 6,049 of CAVCTP010000060.1, read as the reverse complement.
GAAGATATTGATACTATGTTTAATTTAATTAAATATGGTTATGGTGCTTATAATATGCTTGGTGGAGATAAATTTTTTGATTCTTTAAAGCAAGAAATAATAGACGAACTAAATGATGATTCATACGCTGGCAATTTTACTTTTTCAACATTTGAAAGAATTATATTAAATGTTATGAAGAAAGTGGTAGATTCACATTTTATGATAGATAATTATTCACTTGGCGCGATTTCTGATAGTAATTGTGTTTATTACTATAATAATGACTATAAATTTTATAAAGACGACAAAGGCTATTATTTATTAAATCAAGATAATGATAAATATTATTTTGAGAAAACGGTGCAGAACGAAAACTCTAATATAAGTTTAACAATGTTATTAGACGATGGTAGTTTGCATTATTGTTTAAATTTACTTTGTAATGAAAACAATTTTATTAAAGATGATCAAGTAGTTTTAATTAATGAAAATAATGAAGAAATTATAAAAGATATTAAATGGTCAAGTACAACAAATACTGAAGTAATAGACCACAATAATCCTTGTACTTATGAATGGTTAGAAGATGATGTTTTATATATTAGAATGAAAACATTCCATAACTTAAGCAATGCTGACTATAATACATATACAAATACTGGTACATTAGCTAAAGATGCCAAAGCAGTAATAATGGATTATAGAGGAAATGGTGGAGGAAATCATAAAGCAACTGAAGATTGGATTAAAAATTTAACTGGTTCTTATTCAGGATTATCTTATCTAATGTATTATAAAGCGTCATATCTGAATGAAAATTCTTCTAGTCGCTATATAAATACACAAAAATATGAACCTAATTATGTAGATAACGATATTCCTGTTTATGTATTAGTAGATAAAAATAGTGCTTCTGCAACTGAGACGTCAATTGATTTATTAAGAAGCGTTAAGAATGTAATAGTAGTAGGCTCTAATACTGGTGGATTATTATTATCTGGTAGTTCAACAAGTGTATATTTACCTAATTCTGGTTTACAAATGGATATTCCTGCTGATGTAACTTTAAGATATGATGGAGAAATACAAGAAGCAGTTGGAATCTACCCTGATATTTGGATTGATCCAATAAATAGTTTAAAAGCAGTTCAAAAATTAATAAGTTCAAATTAGAATATTATCTTTTTTCTTTAATTTATATTTGATATCATTGTTTTAATTAATTTAAGGATATCGAGAATATGAAGAAAAATTTAACATTAAAAGAAACAATTCTTATTAGTAGCATGGTTTTTGGTATGTTTTTTGGTGCTGGTAATTTAATTTTTCCAGTATATATGGGACAAGTTGCTGGAAAAAATGTCTTATTAGCTAGTTTAGGCTTTTTAATAACAGGTGTCAGTTTACCATTACTTGCCATTGCAGCTTTAGGAAAATCTCATTCAAATAGCTTATTTGATTTAGGATTAAAGGTTTCTAAGAAGTTTTCTATATTCTTTACTTGTGTTTTATATTTATCAATAGGTCCATTTTTTGCGATACCAAGATGTGCTACAACATCTTTTACTGTAGGTATTACACCATTACTTGAAGGTGATTCTAAGATTGCTTTATTTATATTTTCTTTAATATTCTTCTTATTTGCGGCTTATTTTTCATTAAAATCAAATAAAATAATGATTTATATTGGTAAAATTTTAAATCCAATATTTTTAGTAACCTTATTTATTTTATTATTTATATCTTTAATAAATCCTATGGCTGATTATAGTTCAATAGAAGCTAGCGGAACATATGTTAGTAGTGCATTCTTAAATGGTTTTTATGAAGGATATAATACTATGGATGCTTTAGCAGGTTTGGCATTTGGTATAGTTATAGTTACCGTAATTAGAAATTTAGGCATTAAAGATGATAATGATGTTGCCAATAATACAATAAAAGCTGGTGTATTTGCTTGTTTATTAATGGGAATTATTTATATTGCTTTAGCTTATGCTGGTGCAATGTCACCAACTACTATTGGTTTATGTAGTAATGGGGGAGAAGTATTAAGTAAATTAGCACAATATTATTTTGGTAATTTTGGTGCAATACTTCTTGCAATCATCGTAACTATCGCATGTTTAAAAACAGTTATTGGTTTAATTATTTCTTGTTCAGAGACATTTACAGAATTATTTAATAATAAGATTAGCCAAAAATCTTGGACAATTATATTTATTATTATTTCTTTTTTAATCGCCAATTTAGGTTTAAATCAAATTATTTCTATATCTGTACCAGTATTAATGTTTTCTTATCCAATTGCCATTATTTTAATTCTTACTGCTTTAGCAAAGAATCTATTTAACAATAATACATTAGTATATAAGGCAACTGTTTATACAGCTACAATATTTGCTTGTTTAGAATTAATAAAATCTTTACCATTTAATTGGAAAATTATTACTTACGTACAGAATTTAGTATTACTTTTACCTTTAGGATCTTATGGTTTGGAGTGGCTAATACCATCATTAATTGTATTTATTATTTCTACAATCTATATAAAAGCAAAAAGGGCATAAAAAAACTTCCTTTTTAGGAAGTTATTCAGCTGCCTTTGCTTGTTTCTTTAAAGTTCTTAATGCGCGGGCAGAAACGCGAACCTTCTGTGGTTTACCATCAACCATCATTGTAACGTTTTGAAGATTGACATTCCATTTACGGCGTGTAGCACGAAGTGAATGTGAACGGTTGTTTCCAGACATTGGTTTTTTACCAGTAATAGCACATACTTTTGACATACAGCTTGCCCCCTTTCCAAATTTCAATGCTTAATTAGTTTAGCATTTTAAAAGAGAAAATGCAATAACTCTTCAAAAAAACTTAAGTGTGTTAATATATTATTGTTATGAATAGTTCAATAAAGCAAATATATGTTTCACTTGAAATATCAGATAACAAACTAAGAATGTTAGTTGCGGAGTATTTTAATACCCGTTTTAATATTTTAAGGGTAGATTCTAAAAAAACACAAGCAATAAGTGATTTTAAAGTAATAGATAAAGAACAATTAAGTAAAGATATTAAAGATCTTGCAGATGATATTTCTAGCAAATTAGGAGCTAAAATAGAAAAAGTTATTTTAGTTTTACCAGCTTATAATTTTAAAAGATATCCATTAAGAAGTTCAGTTGTACCTGAAAATTCTGTTATAGAAAAAACTGATATTGTCAGAGCCATAAATAATTCATTAAAAGTAAATGTTGATGCTGATTCTATGGTTGTTAATCCAATGATTACAAAATATACCATAAATGGTATTTCAAGTAGAAGAATTCCTGAAAAGGATACATGTGATGAAATGTTTGTTGATATTGATTTATTATGTGCTGATAGACAAATGTGTTTTGAATATGTATCTTGTGTTGAAAATGCTGGTTTGAATGTATTAGATATTACTTTAAATACTTATGCGATTGCTAAAGAGGCATCTTTATTTGAAGAATCATTAAAACAAAATTTAATTATTTTAGATATTGAAAATACATGTACTTATTTATCTTTGTTATCTAAGGGTAGAATGGTTTCAAATGAACTTTTATTTGATGGAGTTTCTACTTTAGTTAGACAAGTTAAATTAAAATATGACATTCCTGAAGAGGATATTAGTAAATTATTAAAATTTGATGTAGATTTTGAAAGTGAACATTTAGATAATATTGTCTATGCTTATAATGAAAATGGTAAAACAAAGACTATTTCATTAAAGGAATTAAATGAAGTTAGTTTAAATCCAATTGATTTATTTGCGGATAAATTAGTTACAATGTGTAAACCAATTTTGGAACAAGATGCTTCAATATTTATTACAGGTGAGGGACAATTAATCGAACCATTAGTTAAGAAAATTAAAGAATTATCTAATGTTGATGTAAGATCTTATTATCCAGATACAATAGGAGTAAGAGATCCAGAATTAACAGCTATATATGGTTCATTATTTGCTTATAAAGATAAAGTATTATTAAACAATTTAAATGTTACATGTATTGATTTGTTGCAATATGATTCATATATTGATCAAAAACAAATTGATAGTGAAGGTGAAACTATAACTACAAAGATAAAGAATTTCTTTAAACAATATGTCGAGGGTAAAGGGGGTTATTAGATGACTGTTAAACCTGAATATAATCAAGTAGCAAGAATTAAAGTATTTGGTATTGGTGGCGCTGGCTGTAATGCTGTTAATAGAATGGTAAATGATGGTGTTAGAGGTGTTGATTTTTATGTATGTAACACCGATATACAAACATTAAACCTTTCTAAATGTGCAAATAAATTGATTTTAGGTAAAAATCTTACTAAAGGACTTGGCGCTGGAGGAAATCCAGAAGTTGGTCAAAAGGCTGCCATGGAATCAGTTGATGATATAAAGAAAGCCTTAAATGGCGCTGATATGGTATTTATCACTTGTGGTATGGGTGGCGGAACTGGTACTGGTGCTGCTCCTATATTCGCAAAACTTGCCAAAGAAGCAAATGCCTTAGTTGTTGGTATTGTTACTAAACCATTTGATTTTGAAGGTAGAAAAAGAATGGATCAAGCTAATGTTGGTATTGAACAAATTAAAGAATATGTTGATTCTTTAATTATTGTTTCTAATAATCAATTATTGAATGTTATTGGTAGTATTCCAATGTCAGAAGCCTTTAAGGAAGCTGATAATATCTTAAGACAAGGTGTACAAACAATTACTGATTTAATTGCTGTTCCAGCATTTATCAACTTGGATTTTGCGGATATTAAATCTGTAATGTCAGGTAAGGGTACTGCTTTAATTGGTATTGGTATGGCACAAGGCGAAAATAAAGCTAAGGAAGCTGCAACTCGTGCTATTAAATCACCATTACTTGAAGCTAACATTAAGGGTGCTAAATCAGCCATTATCAATGTTACAGGTGGTCCAAATATTTCATTACAAGATTCATCAATTGCTGTTGAATTTATTAAAGAAGCAGCAGGCAATGATATCGATATTATATATGGTGTTGCTATTAATGAATCATTAGGTGAAAGTATTATCGTTACAGTTATTGCAACTGGTTTTGATTTACCTAACACAAAGCATTCTAGTCAATCTACAAATATTATATTTGATCGTCCAAAACAAGATACAGTGAACGATGTTGTAAATGAAAGTTCAAATCTAAACTATCCAAAAGAAGAAGTTGTTCAAACAGTTGAAGAAGATGATTCTATTCCATCATTTTTCAAGACTAGAATGTAATAAATATGAAAAAGAATTTAATTGATTTACATACTCATTCTGTTGCGAGTAATCATGCTTTTTCTTCGGCTACAGAAAATTTTGAATATGCTGCCAGTATTGGTTTAAAAGTCTATGGTTTATCAGAACATCAACATGATATTTTTGGTGTTGGTGCTAATCCTTTAGTATTTGGTGGTTTATGGGATAATGCTCCTAAACAAATAGGTGATACTAAAATTTTAATCGGCATTGAAGCTAATGTTACTGATGAGGGTATAGATTTATTGCTTCCCAAAACATTTAATAAATTTTCTTATTTAATTGCTTCAATGCATTCATATGTTTATGATCCAAATAAACATGATTATGATTCTAATACCAAGAATTATTTAAATGTTATGGATAATAAAGACGTTAAAATACTTGGCCATATTGATGATGGCTATTTCCCTTGTGACTATGAACAAGTAGTTAAAAAAGCTAAAGATAAACATATATTAATAGAAATAAACAATAGTTCTTTAAAACCAAATGGTTTTAGATTAAATTCTAGAGAGAATTATAAGACAGTACTTAGTTTATGTGAAAAATATGATTGTCCTATAATTATGAATTCTGATGCACATATTAAATATAAGATTGGCAATCTTGAATATTCTCAACAATTATTAGATGAAGTTAATTTTCCAGATAGATTAGTTTTAAATTATGATTTAGCTTTATTTGAGAAATATTTTACTTATCGTTAGTCCTATTTGCATTCTCTATTATTTTTGATATACTTTTAATCATGAAACAAGACGAAGT
>CAVCTP010000059.1:0-7337 GCA_963605145.1 Tannerellaceae bacterium | reverse complement strand
GAGAAAATATCAATGTTGGTGATTTAGTTAAAGTAAAAATAACCCAAGTTTTATCTTTCTCTTTAAATGGTATTAAAGTTGATGAATAAATAAGTAGTAAAAAAAGATAACAAGAATATTAATAATAATATTTATGTTTTAATAGATGATATAGAAAAATTAAATGATTCTATGCATTCTTTTGCTGGTTTTTATGTTCTAAAACTTGCAAGTATCAAGTTAAAGATAGGATAATTAAATTAAGTTATAGTTTTTGATATAATATTTAAGAATTTGAGGAGGATATAATTTGTGCAAAAAGTTCGTTTAATGGCACTAGGCGGTCTTGATGAAGATGGCAAGAATATGTATCTAGTGGAAATTGATGGTGATATTTTTGTGGTGGATTGTGGTTTGAAGTATCCAAGCGAGTCCGAACAATTAGGAATTGAATATATTATTCCTGATTTTACATATTTGAAAGAAAATAAATCAAGGATTAAAGGTATATTTATATCTCATGGTCATGATGATGTTATGTATGGTTTAGGTCATTTGATGGCTGAGATTGATGCTGAGGTATATGCTAGTGCTTTAACTGCTAAACTTTTATATGCTGAATTAGATAAGCATCATATTAAGAATAAGCATATTAATGTTGTTAAAAGACATGATGTTATAAAAATAGGTAACCATGTTATTAGAACCTTCCCAGTAATGCAATCAATTGCTGATGGTATTGGTTTTGCTTTTGAAACAGAATATGGTTCTATTGTTTATACTAGCGAATTTATCTTTGATTATGACTTTTTAAATAATGCCTTTTCAATGGATATAAATACTATTAGTGAAATAGGCAAGAATAAAGTATTATGTCTATTATCAGAATCTTCTGGTGCTTCTAGATCTGGATATACCGCACCAAAACATCGTATTACTGAACATATTGAGCATTTCTTTGAATTAAATGATAATCGATTAATTATTACTTTATATCGTCAAAATTTATATAGAATCTTGGAAATACTTGAACTAGCAAGTAAATATAAAAAGAAAATCTTTTTCTATGATAATGAACATATAAAACTATTAAAGATTGTTGAAGATTTAGGCTATTATAATGTTCCTAAGAATCTCATTGTTAGTGCTAAAGAATTCAATAATGATATGAAAGATGTAATCTGTGTTGTATCAGGTTCTGGCAATCAAGTATTTAAATTAATGAATAATATCGCTATTGGTGAAGACAATATTTTAGAGTTAAGAGAAGATGATGTTATTATCATTGCTTCTCCTGTTGTACCAGGTACAGAAAATGATGCTACAGCTATGGAAAATGATCTATATAAGGCTGGAGTTAAGATTGTTAAATTGAATGCTAAAGAGATTTTATCAATGCATGCTTCAATTGAAGATTTAAAGATGATGTTATATTTAACTAGTCCTAAATATTATCTACCTATTAAAGGTCAATATTCCCAACTTGTTAATAATGCTGATATCGCTGTACAGATGGGCTTTAGATCCGATAAGATTATCATTTTAGATAATGGCCAATTTGCTTTATTTGAAAATGGTAGATTAACATCTACATCTGAAGTTATTGAATTAAAAGATACCGCTATTGATTCTACAAGCATGAAGAATGTTTCAGGTATGGTATTAAGAGATAGAGAGTCATTATCAACAGATGGTGCTATAATCGCAGGTGTGGTATTAGATTTTAATACCAAGAAAGTAATAGGTGGCCCAGATGTTCAATCTCGTGGTGTTATCTATTTAAAAGATGCCGATGATATTTTAAATGAAATTGGTAATATTTTGATTTCAACAATTGAAGAAAATGTTGCTAATGGAACATATGACAATATGGCTGTTAGGGCAGAAGTAAGAGAAAAAGTATCAAGATTTGTATTAAGAGGAACAGGCAAAAAACCAATGATTTTACCTGCTATTGTTGAAATTGATTTAGGAGAAGAGAGTGCCTAGAAAATCAAAAGAAGAAAAAGAACTAGAAAGACAACAGCAGCGTCGCAATAAGAAAATCTTTTGGACTATCATGTCTATCGTAGTTGCTACATTATTGTTTTTCACATTGTCTAGAATGGGAATTTTAGGCAATATAATTAATAACTGTTTAACTTATATCGCTGGCTCTTTTTATATTGTTCCTTTATTAACTATGTTTGGCTATGCCATATTTGTCGTCTTCTTTGAAGATAAATATAGAAGATCTTTTACCTTAGCTTTAGGTTTAATAATCTTTAATTTAGCTATTATGATTTTAGGATCATTTATAAGTAACAAAATTAGTGATTGGAACGGCTATGTAAATTATACTGATAGATTTTTAGATTTATTTAAAGATCAAATAGCATTCGATTATATCAATGGTGGTCTAATTGGTGAAGGATTATATCTACTTTGTATTAACTTAGTTGAAAGAAGTGGTGTAATTTTAATCATGATATCTTCTATATTAATTGCTTTAATATTAATTATTCCTTTTGAAACCTATAAAAATGCTTTTAACTCAATGAGGGATAATGCAAAGCAGGCGAAAGAAGAAAAAAATGCTAGAAAGCAAGAAGAGTTAATTAATAGACAAAAGGCTGAAGAAGAAAGAAAACAAAAACAAGCCGAAGAGATGGCTAGACTTGCGGATATTGAAGATGCAAAGACTGAGATGCAAGATATTGTAGCTGATGAAATAGTTAAACAAGAGGAAGTTAAGCCTATTAAAAAGGTAGATACTTATTCTACTGATTCACCATTTTTAATTAATTTAACTGATTCTGAAATCGCTTCTGGTAATAAGAATCATACTGTTAATGTTGAAAAAAATAGAGAGATTATCACTGAAGAACCTAGTAGCCAAAAGATACTAAAAGTTAAAAATAGTAATGGTCAATATAAATTGCCTAAACCTTTAGAAAAGTATTTAGATACTTCTAAATCCTCTTCTAGTAGTATTAATAAAACTAGTGCTGATTTAAAGGGTAAAAAAGTAATTGAAATATTAGGGAACTTTGGTATTGAAGCAACTTTATTAAATACTTATATTGGTCCTAGTGTTACTAAATTTGAAATTAAACCTGATAGTAGTGTAAAGATAAATAAGATTAATAATATTTCTGACAATATTAAGATGGAATTAGCTGCTAAGGATATTAGAATTGAAGCACCCATTCCTGGCAGAAGTGCTGTAGGTATAGAAATACCAAACGTTGAGCCAATTCCTGTTAAGATGTATGATTTAATGAAAAATATTCCTAATGATAAAAAGGATGTACCTTTATTATTTTGTTTAGGAAAAGATTTAATGGGTAAGGCAGTATATTGTGAAATGACAAAGATGCCACACTTATTGATTGCTGGTGCAACAGGTAGTGGTAAATCTGTTTGTATCAATTCTATTATTACTTCCGTTTTATTAAGAACAAATCCTGATGATGTTAAATTGGTCTTAGTTGATCCTAAAAAGGTTGAATTTACTCCATATAAAGATATTCCACACTTATTGTGGCCAATAATTGATGATGCAACAATGGCTAGTAATATGCTTAAGAAGATTGTTGTAATCATGGAAGAAAGATATGATTTATTTGCCCAAGCTGGTGTTAGAAATATTCAAACATATAATGATTTAGTAATTAAAAATAATAGTCAAAGTGATAATAAACCAATGGATAAATTGCCTTATATCCTTGTTATTATTGATGAATTAGCGGATTTAATGGCTATTGCTGGTAAGGATGTTGAACAATCTATTCAACGTATTACACAACTTGCTAGAGCTAGTGGCATACATTTGATTGTAGCGACTCAAAGACCTTCGACAGATGTTATTACAGGTTTAATTAAATCAAATATACCTTCAAGAATTTCCTTTGCTGTAGCAAGTAGTATTGACTCTAGAACGATTCTAGATTCAACTGGTGCCGAAAGATTATTAGGCAATGGTGATATGTTATATCATCCTCAAGGTGAAAATGCCTTAATGAGACTTCAAGGTGTTTATGTTAAAGATGATGAAATATCTAAAGTTACAGAATATGTTAAATCACAAGCTAAACCACAATATGAAGATTCTTATTATGAATTTTTAAATATTGCTAATGGTGAAAGTAGAGTTGGCTCGGAAAACTTAAATGCTGATATAACGGATTCTTTATATGACGATGTAGTTGAATTTGTACGTATGCAACAAAAAGCATCCACATCCTTACTACAAAGAAGATTTGGCATTGGCTATAATCGTGCTGCTAGACTAATTGATACCTTAGAAGATAAAGGTATTATTGGTCCAAGTAATGGCTCTAAAGCAAGAGAAGTATATTTAAGTAAAGATAATACAGAAGATGAATAAAAATATAAAGGTAATTCAAACACGTAAGTATAAAGATATTAACTTATATTTACGCTTTTCTATGGAAAATAAAACCAATGCTAGACAATGCATAGCTTTGCTTTCTAAATTAATTGGCGATACATCTAGAAAATATCCTAGTAAATTAGAGATGACTAGAATTAAAGATTTATTATATGGTATAAGTGTTGATACTTCCTATAAGAATCGTTCTAATTTGCTTACTTTTACTATTCACTATACCTTTATAAATCCTCGTTTTGTTGATATAAGCATAGATGAATATAATTCTTTTATTAAAGAAATCTTATATAATAGCTTAATCAATGATAAAACTGTTGCCGAAGCTAAAAGTATAATCTCTGATTCAATAAGAAGAAGAAATGATAAACCTGCCAATAAGTCATATGAAAGAGTTATTGAAATTGTAAGTGAAGATAATTCTAACTTTAATATGTATTCTTGTGGTGATAGGTTTATTGAGGAATTAAATAAAATAACAACTAATGAACTAATAGATTTTTATCAATTTATTTTAAATAAGGCTCAATTAAATATTTATCTTTGTGGTGATTTAAAATCTGAAGATGTTGACAAGTTATGTGACTATAACTTTGATAATAGAATTCCAACAAATATAAATATAAATATTCAAGAATATAAAGAAAAACAAATGATTATTGATAAACAAGATATCTCACAAAGTTATTTAACAATCATGTATTCTTCACCATATTCTAAAAAAGATAAAGATTTCTTTGCTTGGTATATGGCTAATAATATCTTAGGTTATGCACCGACATCACTTCTTTTTAATGAGATAAGAGAAAAGGAATCTTTATGTTATTCTATATCATCTATCAATTTTAAATTTGATGGTTTATTAAAGATATCAACTTCAATTGATGGTAAAAACAAAGATATTGTAATTAAAGAAATCAAAAAACAAGTTGATAGATTAATTAATAAGGATTATGATTTAAATATTTTAGAGAAGACTAAAACATATGTTATCAATAGTCTTATGGGCATTTATGATGATATTGATTCTTTAATTGAATATTATACCGAATGTGAATTAATTGGTTTTAATTATTCTATAGAAGAATATTGTGATAAGTTATCTAAAATTAATGCTGATGATATTTCTAATATATTTAAAAATCATCATCATTATTTTGATTTCATATTATTAGGTACTAAAGATGAATAAACATATTAATAATTATTTTGATGAAACATATTATACAGAAACTCTTAATAATGGCTTAAAAGTTATTATCTTTCATAAACCAGAATTTAATACTACAACATGTTCATTCGGTACACCATATGGCGCATTAAAGATTAATCAAAAATTAAATGATAAGAAATATAGTTTTAATCCTGGCATTGCCCATTTCTTGGAACATAAATTATTTGAAACAAAGGGTGATGATATACTTAATGAATTTTCTGCTATGGGCGCAAGTGTTAATGCTTTTACAAGCTATAATGAAACAGTCTATTATTTCAGTAAAACTGGTAATGATATTGATAGATGTCTAAATTTATTATTAGACTTTGTCCAATCTTTAGATATAACAGATGAATCTGTAGAAAAAGAAAAGGGCATTATAATTCAAGAACTAGCGATGTATATGCAAATGCCAGATCAAAGGTTACTTCAAGAAACATATAAATGTCTATATAAAAACTTTCCTCTTAAATATGATGTTGGTGGTGATAGTAAATCGGTAAAGCGTATAACAAAGAATGAACTAGAAGAATGTTATAAGATTAATTATCATCCTGCCAATATGGTTTTATGTATAACTACACCTATAGATCCTAACAAGATAATTGAGATTGTTAGAAATAATCAAGATAAAAAAGAATTTAGTCCATTTATTCAACCAATAAATTGTAATATTGATGAACCTGATGATGTAGTAAAGAAATCATATTCCTTTAAAATGCCAATTAATACTGATAAACATATCTATGCTTATAAGATTAAACCAGATTTTAAAGATTTAAATGATTGTTTTAAATCAGAATGGGCCTTAAGAATATTATTAGAATGTTATTTTTCTTCCTTAAATCCGGATTATCAAAAATGGATTGATGAAAAAATAATAAATGATTTCTTTGGTTATGATGTTGATTTTAATATGGATTATGCCAATATTTTCTTCTATATTGAAAATAATGATAGTACTATCTTAAAAACATTAGTTGAAGATACATTAAAGAATAATTTAATAAATGAAGATAAGATTGAACAATTAAAACATCGTTTTATAGGCGCAATGTTTGAAGTATTTAATGATATAGAATCATTTAATAATGGTTATTTAAGAGATTGCCTACAAGAATTAGATTTCTTTAAAGCATTAGAAGATTTAAAAACAATAAGTTTAAAAGATGTTGAAAACGTACGGAAATATTTAAGTTGTCCACATAGAACTTATGTAAGCATGATAAAAGAATAAGAATAATTAATAATAAATTAAGATTATCTTAAGAATAATGCCTCCTAAAACCATGATATTTTAATTATGCAAGTAACTAGAAGGGAGGAAAATGAATTCAGTTCAACTTTGTGGAAGAGTAATAGAAAAACCACAAGTAGGTCAAAGTCAAAAAGATGTGAAGTTTTCTAAGATTAGAATTTCTGTGGAAAGAAACAACAAAGAAGATGATGAACAAGATGTATTTGAAGTTGTAGTATTTAGAAATCTAGCAGAAATTAAATTAGAAATTGGCCAATATATAGGTGTAACAGGTAGATTAACATCTAATTGTAATGAAAAAGATGGAGTTAAATATTACAACTATTCAATTATTGGTACTACATTATCTTTATTAGGTAATTAATTAGTTATAATGGCATTTGCTTTATAGGCAAGTGCCATATTTATTTTTTTATGTTAATAAAAGAACTACTTTTACAGATATTTTAGCTAGTACATAATAATTATTTTGGATTTGAATATTGTATAATATT
>CAVCTP010000058.1:0-7374 GCA_963605145.1 Tannerellaceae bacterium | reverse complement strand
AAAAGTTCCCTTAATTTGTATTAACTTTCTTTTTGCTTCTAATTCAATTTCTGATATTTCTAAATCACCCTTCTGCTTTAATTCAACTACAGTTAAAGAATTAATATTCTTATTCTCTGAAAAAGAATATTGTAAAGGTGTACCACAGTATCTAATCTTGCCTTTAAGTGTTTGCTTTTTATGAATATGGCCTAATGCTACATAATCAAAATCATCAAATATATTATCATCAACAACATCCAAACCACCGATTGATGCTTCTTCTGAACCATCCTTTTGCGCATGTCCTACAAATTGATGCGCTAATAAGATATTTCTTTTGCTTTTATCGACATTCATCTTCTCAATAACAAACTTTAAAGCATCAGTATAAGTTTCAATATCAGCATCAGGATAATATGATTTAACATATGATGGTTTTATAAATGGAAGTAGATAAATATTTACATCGCCATATTCATCATTTAAAGTAGCTACCTTAATTTCACCATTATAAGATGGTGATACATATACACCAGCCTTTGACATCATGAATGAACCAAAACCAATTCTTTCGGCAGAATCATGATTACCACTAATCATAAAAACTTTAATATCATGCTTAGCTAAATTGGTTAAAAAATCATTAAATAATTCCACAGCTTCACTACTTGGAACCGACTTATCATATATATCTCCTGCAATTAATACCCCATCAAAGTTCTCTTTATAAATTATTGTCTCTATCTTTTTTAAGATATATTTTTGATCTTCTAATAAAGATCTTTCAATTAATCTTTTACCTATATGTAAATCAGATATATGAACTAACCTCATAACTCCTCCTAGTATTATTTATATAAATCTTTCTTTTATTATCTCATATAGTAATTTTCCATAATTACAAAAGTATAATAAAAGAGGGAATAAATCATATGCAAGGACAATTAAATCTATTTATGTATAATCTTACTAAACAAATCAAATATATGGCTCTTATACTTTGCATATTTGTGCTTATCGTATCAGTAATTATACTTTTTAAACATCACGATGAATGGTCAATCAAACAAATAAAGAAATCTCTTCTTTATATGATTCTTACATTGTTACTACTTTGTCTTGCCCAATTTCTTACCAATTGGATAACATCAATAGGTTAACATTATAGATTAGCTAGATCTTCAATTATTGTGTACATCTCACTACATGGTGAAAATTCAATTGTATGTTTTCTTCTACCAATTTTAAGATTATATTCTTCAAGTCTTTTGGCATTATTGATAGCCAAATTTTCTCTATCAATTAATTTTGTTCTCATATTACCAGCATTCTTTCTATAATCTGGAACATATTCTCTAAGTTTATTTATTACTGCTTCGTTTGAAGTGAATAATTTTGTTGAATAAATAAAGTGACATAAATACCAAATTTCAAAACAAGGATTTGAAAGAATAACTTTAAAATTATTCTTATTTGATAATAAATCAGCTTCTTTGATTTGAATATTTTTATTAACATCAAAATCACCATCTATTATGCAATAAGCAAGGTCACCGCTTTTGACATTAAATCCCTCTTCTTTCATCTTGCCAATGAGGTCTTTTGACATCTTAACAGGATCTGTAGAATTTCCAGAAACAAATTTAAAATAAATATCTTTATTATTAAAAGATTTTAGATATAATGTTTCACTTTTATTTTTACCTTCTGCAGACACAAAAACTAAACGTTTTCTTTTACGCTGTTCTATGCCACGTTTTTTCTTGTTATAAGTCGCTAAAGCCATAAGCCCTCTCCATCACCTAAATCAGGTATCGAACCAAAACGACCTACCATATATTCCTTATTGATATCTTCTCTAGTTCTTGGAGAAAACTCATCTAATGAATATAATTCTGAACAAGCTGTTTCTTGATTTTTTTCAACAAAATATATTTGATCTCTTCTAATTTTCTTAAGATTTAATAGAGTTGTAGTATGCGTAGAAACAATTAATTGAGCATTCCCTTTATTAACTTGTGGATTATTAAACAAATCAACTAAATAGGAAACTAGTAATGGATGAAGTCCGGTATCAAATTCATCAATACAAAGTGTTTCACCATTAAGTAAAGCTCTTTTAATAAAAGGACTAAAGAAGAATAAACTTTGTGTACCTCTAGATTCATCTCTTAAATCAAGTTTGTAGTTTGCTTCATTACCATTGTTATCAACTACTTTATGTATTGCCTTTATGGTATAAGATTTATGTCTAATTTCACCTGTTCCTGATTGATCATCTAAGAAATTAAATGGTATGCTAGGAAATTCTTTACTTTCATATTCATAATCACAAATATTAATATCTGCTTCATGAAGAATATTATTCATGAATTTCTTTAAAGACCCATCAACATCACTTTCAATCATTCTTCCTGTTCTTTCCAACAATGATTCAAAGTTTTGATCAAAAGTATTTATTCCACTTTGAAACCACATTAAAGGTATCCTTGTTTCCTCGCAATTCCATGATGCAGATGTCGCAAGAAATAACTTATTTATCGTATTTCTTTCAATTAATGGTTTCATCTTTACCTTAAAACTGTTTATGGTAAATTTATATTTTTCTTTTGCTGTTTCATCTCTTTCAAAAATAGTTGTTGCCTTATTAGAAAAATAAGCATAAAGATATTCTTTAAAGATTTGAGTTCTATTTGCCTCAAAACCATAGACATATTTAGTTCCATTTGTAATAAATACAAACTCAAATTTAGTAGGTTTTTTTGTATATTCTCCATCAAAGGCAAAAGGAACAATGAGATAAAGCGGTTCACCTACTTGTCTATTATTTGATCCACGAATAGTCATAATTGCGGCATTTAAAGCTTTAAATATATTACTCTTACCAGCAGCATTCGCACCAAAAATAAAGGATCCTTTTAAAATTTTATCTTTACCTACTTTGATATAGTTATTCTCAAGATCTTTAGTGCTATCAGCCTCTAAAGAAAGCACTGCTCTATCTTTAAAAGAACGATAGTTTTCTACACTAAATTGTAAAAGCATATAAATCATCCTCCTTACATCTTTGACAAGTTAATTATAAATTAAAATAATGTCCATGTAAATTATTATCGTCTTTTTTGTCATTTTTTGCCATATATGGCAATAATAATTATATTTTAGATATTATTACTCATATAAAAAATGCAACAATGATAGTTGCATTTTGTGTGTAGATAAATCTAAATAACTAATTATTTACTTGTTTTCTTAGTTGTTTTAGTTGCTTTCTTTGTTGTCTTTTCTACTTTCTTTGTAGTCTTTGTTGTTTTCTTTGTCGTCTTTGTTTCCTTCTTAACAGGCTTTGCATCAACATCAAAATCTATATCTCTTTCAATTTCTTCTAATAACAAGTCTGGATTTTTAAATATATGATGTATTAGTTTTAAAGACTTAACAAAATAGAATCCATCAGCAATTCTTTCATCAAGAATTATTGTAGTTGGTAAATATTCTCTTTTTGTTTGTGGGTCAGTATATGCTGTACCGATAGTAGCCATGATTGAACATGTACCATAATTTGATAAGTGATGATAAGGAGCACCAGCACCAATAGAACCTAAATTAGATAATAATACTGATGAATAATTTGGATCACCTTTTGTTAAAGAATCAGGCATAATTCCATGATATTCAAGTCTAGATAATACCCAGAATAAGAAAGTTAAGATAGGTCTAGGTAATTTACCAACAAAGTCCATAGTACCAGTTAAATCATTCTTACCTTCGCTTCTTGCTTTCTTAACATCACCATTGATTATTTGAGAAACATCAGTAATATTCATCTCTGGTTTACATTCCATACACATCAATATTTCTTCTGCTTGATCTTCAAACTTTTGTTTTGCGACAAATGATAAAGTGATTTTCTTTCTTTGCCAATAACGTCTACCAGCAATAAAGATATTCATCTTAGGTCTGTGATATATCGTTCTAGCTACAGCATAACAAACACAGTGGAATAATTTTAACTTACTATCAGCCTCTTCATTGTATCTACTAATAAACTTGTTTAATTCTGTAATATCAAAATTCTCAGTAATTGAAACTTCTGATTCAGTTCTTTTTGGCATTACATAAGGAACTATTGAATGAAATGGATCTAAATTTCCTATAAATGTTGCATCTTTTCTTTTTGGCATCTTCTTTTCCCCTTAAAAATAACTACTTGATTTTTCTTAAATCTACTCTATTATACTTCCCTTTAAATATGCAAACCAAATCTTTATAATTTCGAATTACCATGAGTATCGCAGATATAACAACAAGTATTGTTGTTTCAATTCCTAAATATTTATAAGCAATAGGCACAGCAACTATCGGAAAAGTTACTGCCCCTAAATTTAATTTGCCACTGATTGCTACTACTATTGCTGCAACTAATAAAGTTATCCAGAAATATTTAGGCATTATGGCAATAAACCAAATGATAGTAACTAAAACTCCCTTACCACCATTAAACTTTCGATAAAATGGAAAATTATGACCTAAGATACAGCCAAAACCACCATAGATATAATAATTATTTTTAAATATTAAATAACAAATAAGCATGGCTAGAATGGCTTTTAAACTATCACCAAATAAAACTATTAATCCTTGTTTAAAACCAACATTAAGCATGATATTAGCCATACCAGGATTACCTCTATGAGGTGATTCAGGATCTATTTCTCTTACATCAATATTATTTGCCTTGGCTACTATTTCGGCTGTTAAGATACAACCAAATAAATAGCCAATTATTAAACATATTATTTTTCCCATATTTACACCTTCTTACGCTTTTCAATTTGTTTAATTGTTAGATTAGTATTATAGAAATCCTTAACAGAACAGCCAGCTCTACCGCCACCGCTACTTGCACAGGCGCAAGCGCAACTTGAAGCACAAGCGCAACTTGATACACAAGCACAGCTTGATGAACCACCACCGCTACTTCTACTCCTACTTCTACTCTTGCTTCGAACTCTAACCTTATTATTAGTTACATGAACATTGACAAAGACATTTGGTGAAGATGTGGCATATAAACCCTCATTTGAAAAGTTCTTATATTCTGGATTACTTTCCTCAATAATCTCTTCTGATTTAATAAAACTTCTACCACAATACTTACAAACTGTTTGCTTCTCATCTCTAGGAGCACCACACCCAGGACATGTTGGATAATATTCAATCAAAGTACGTTTAATCTTTTTAACAGTTTTTGTGGTAAAACCAGAATCTTTATAATGCTTTATAACTAAAATAATAATGATAAATGGAAGTGCTAATATTCCAAGGAATAGGAATAAAAATATAAATTCAAGAATTGTCGTTAATACACTATCTACACCAAAGCCATCATCAATATCTTCATCATAGCCTCTATCTAAATCAAAATTATATGCACCAGATGGATAATAAATATTAACATTATATTTTTCTTTACCCTTTAAACTTGTTTGCCATACAATATAGCCATTAACAATCTCTGCTGCTGGAGAATAGTTATCAACATGTTCATTGTTCCAAGAAATTTTTAGATTATCAACATTAGCACTATCAAACCAAGCCGGAGTAAAGCTATAACAAGCATATTCATTACCCTCAGCAAAGGAATACATATAATCTTGAACTAATTCAAATTCAAAGATAGCAGTTTGTCCTTCATAATATTCTTCATTAAAATCTATCTTTAATGTTCCATTAGAAGATTGATAATCTATATTAGAGATATTAGAAGTTAAAGCTGAAAAACTTACATAATGGGAATTAGGTATACCAATCTCTGCATAAAGTAATGGTCCTATCTCATCATCTAATATTAACCACTCGATATGGTAAATCATCTTTAAACTACCATCATCTAAAACATCTACTTTAATCTCAAAGTCTGTTATTTCATCAATATATTCATCTGCCTTAATTTCTTTAAATGAAATAGTAGAAAATACTAATAAAACAATAGTAAAAATCTTTAATATCCTTTTCATTTAAATACCTCCTTGTCCCTTACGTAAAGGACAAGTTCCTAACATCAACGAAGAATAATCTCTTCTTTTCTTACAGAAAGGATGATTCCAAATATCCTTCCAATCGTCTGTAAGAATATTTCCTAAGCAATTATCTGATAACCAACTTTGGCATGGAACAACATTGCCACTTGGAGTAATGGCCATATTACTTAAACATGCTCCACAATTTGGTCTAGATATCGCAAGCTCTTCAAATACATCATCTTGTAGCCAACCAGGAGAAGTAAAGTTAATCTCCATACCGTTGGCAAAAGCATAAGCACAAGCTTCTTTTAAAATATCTCTTAATTCAAATGGGCTAAGTTGTAAATTAGTAGATTCATCTTTAGTTGCATTACCAGTAGTAATTAAACCAGAACAAGTTACATAAGTAATACCTAAATCATGTAAGAACTTTAATGTTGAAACATAATCTCTATTTAAAGTACATAGAGGTGTATTAATACTAGGATTTAAACCTACCTCTAAAGCATTTTTAATACCAGCAACTGTTTCTTGATAGTGTTTACCACCAACTAATTTATTATGTATATCTTCGTCATTTGAATAAAAAGTAATTTGTAAACCATCTAATTCCGCATCTACTAAACCCTTACAATATTCTTTTGTCAGTTTAATACCATTAGTATTTAATCTTGTTACAAACCATCTAGCATATTTAATTAATTCAAATAAATCATCTCTTAAAGTTGGCTCACCACCGGTAAAAGTAATTTGTGGTATACCAATCTTACGACATTTATCCAGAACTTGTTTCCACTCTTGGGTACTTAATTCCTTCTCTTCACCATATACTTGATCAGCAGCATAACAATGAATACATTTTTGATTACAATGCCATTTGTTGTCTTTGCTCATAGCTGATACAAGAATATCCATACGATGAGGTGCATTCATATAATCGGCATAATCACCAATACTAATCCAATCTATATCTTCACTTGGCACTTTACCAACAGCAATGCATTTAAAAGTATCAACAATTCTATTAATATCATTTTCAAAATTCTTTTTACTTAAAAATGGAAGAACCTTCTTAGCATTTATATAAGCTACTTCATATATCTTATTTAAATCATCATCACTAATTTCCTTACCATCATAAGTATTAACTTCCTTAATAAATTCCACTAACATTACTGTCCAAGTTGGATTTAATGGC
Source organism: Tannerellaceae bacterium (assembly GCA_963605145.1). Lineage (GTDB taxonomy): Bacteria > Bacillota_I > Bacilli_A > Erysipelotrichales > Erysipelotrichaceae > Colivicinus. The sequence continues at coordinate 168 of CAVCTP010000058.1, read as the reverse complement.
AATATATCTCTACCATTAACAATTATTAAACTTGAATTAACACTTTCATCAACTTTTCCAGGAATCAAATGAATCCTAATTGCTCCAGGCCCATTAGGATTAAATGTAGTTTGAAGAACTTCGCTGAAGTTTTCTTCCATATACTTTTTTAATCTTGATTTAAACATA
>CAVCTP010000057.1:0-7427 GCA_963605145.1 Tannerellaceae bacterium | reverse complement strand
CCTTGAAAGAGTTGTTCAAGAACTTATAGATGGAAATGGCAAAAACGGGGGGGGGACTACTTTCTAAGAAGGCCAAGGCAAATTCCTAAAAAATAAAGAGTTAAATCTAATAATAAACAAAAAAGCTGTTATCGATTGATAACAGCTTATTTTTTATATGGGGCGATTGATGGGACTCGAACCCACGGAATGCCAGAGCCACAATCTGGTGTGTTAACCAACTTCACCACAACCGCCATATTGCTTAATTATTTTAACAAACTTTATTTTGCTTTTCAATGATAATATATTGATATGATTGAAATCAAGGGTATTAAATTTGAAGTTAATATTACTAGAAAAAATATTAGAAATTCATATTTAAGAGTTAAGGGTAATGTAATTAATGCTACTTGTCCTTTACATGTTTATGATTATCAAGTTTATCAATTTATTGAATCTAAGCGAGATTGGATTTATAACGCTTATATAAGAAGTACATGTAAGATTAATAATTCTTTAATATATATGGGTGGTGATATATTCTATATATTTGGTAAGGAATATAAATTAGTTAGATCAATTGGTAAAAAGAAGATAAGTATAAATAATGATACTATTTTCTTTACTTATAAGGATGATAGTTTAGATGGTATTAAGGCTTTATATAAATATTTAGATAATAGATTACTTATTAAGGCTCAAGAATATTTAGATAAATATCGTAATTTATTATTAGATTATGGTTATGAAAATATACCAGAAATAAATGCTAGATGTATGAGCAGTAAGTGGGGTGCTTGTTATACTAGGAAGAATAAAATATGTATCAGTTCATATTTAATTCATTATCCACTAGATTGTTTGGAATATATTATGATTCATGAAATGAGTCATTTTATTGTTCCTAATCATTCAAAAAGATTTTATGAAATTGTTGCTAGTGTTATGCCTAATTATAAAAGTATTGTTAAGAAACTTAATGGTTAACTCTTCCAAGGGAAACCAAAATCACTACGTTTAATCTTACATTGTGGTTGATTGTCTTTCCAGAATACAATACCTTCAATGTAATGGTTTTCTAGATAATCTTTAATTCCTTCAAAACTACGTGGTACATCATTTAGAATACGTATTCCATGTTTTTCCATGATATCTTTGTCTAGTTTATAAGGGTTTGATTGAAAGTGTGGGCCAATTGCTTCATATGTTCCTTCTTCTTTAGGACAATTTGAATTACGATAGGCTTCAACATACCATAAATCACCTTTATCATTTTCATTAACGGGAACCCAATGTGGCCAATGTCCTGTTATTGGATCGGGGTCACAGCACGGTATGGCACCACTAGGTGGAGTCTTACCACGTTTGGCATCATATCTTCTATAGAATTTACCATCAATAATAGCGCAACAACTACCATCAATTTTTTCTGTGGCAATACCTTGTCCTTCTAGTACCCATTCCATGCCAGGGTAGACTTTGTTGTTTATTCCTACTTTGCGTTTACCTTCATATACTCTTTCAAATAATGTTGGAATCTTTTTCATAATATTTTGCATCTCCTTCTATAATTTCATCTAATGTTCTTGGTGTATAGTCCATATATGGCATCATACAGCCTACGTTAATAAAGTTGCCACAAGGTGTACCTTGACCTGTATAATTTGTTTTAACTTCATGGCGTAACTTTTTGATATATTCATATTCAATTGTCTGATGAACATGGCCATAAAGCATATATGTGTTTTCAGAAAATCCACCTTTGAAAAATGGTATAGGGTAGTGGCACATTATTATGCGTCTGGCATCATATTTAATTTCTTTGAAGTTTATTATTTCTTGAAACAATCTTTTTGTTGTTTGTGAAAATTGTTTTGGATCATGGTTACCTTGAATTAATACTTTTTTACCATTAAATTGTTTAACATAGGATGGCCATTCACTTTCTTTTGCCCATATGAAGTCACCAAGAATATAAACTGTATCATCTTTTTTAACTTTATTATTCCAGTTTTCTATTATTTTGTTGTTCATTTCTTCAATATTAGAAAAAGGACGATTATCAAATTTGATAACGTTATTGTGTCCAATATGTAAGTCAGCTATGTAGTAAATTGTCATCTTACCTCTTTAATTTAATTATTAATTAATCAATATCTTTTGTGTGTACATTATACCATCTGCTTAAGATATTTAATTCTTGTTTTTATGAAAAAATTTTCATGATTTATTATCTTGAAACTGTGAATGCAAGCGTTTACAATAAAGGTATAGAAACATGAAAAAAAATTATAAGGAAAACAACATCTTGGGGGTACTTTGCGCTTTAATTGATTTTAATTCAAAATGGTTTTTTAAGTGAACGTAATTACGTTCACTTTTTATTGCATATAAGGAGGAAAATAAAATGGACCAAGTATTAAATGACCAATTGCTTGATGCTTGTAGTAAAGGAGATTTAAATCTAGTTAAGGATTTAATCGCAAAAGGTGCTGATATCAACTGTAAGAACGGTGATGGCAGAACTGGATTAATGAGAGCAGCAAAAAGAGGTTATGACGAAATTGTTGAACTATTACTAGAAAAGGGTGTTGATGTTATTGCTAGAGATAAGAATAATGATACAGCTCTAATGGGAGCAGCAAAACATGGACATCGTCATATATGTGAATTACTAGTAAATGCTGGAAGCGAGGTTAATGCTCATGATAATAATGGACGTACAGCATTAATGAGAGCAGCATTCCTAGGAGAAAGCGCAGTAGTTGAATATTTAGTAGAAGTTGGTGCTGATGTTAATAAGGCTGATAATAAGGGCCGTACAGCATTGATGGAAGCAGTATTAGGTTTCAAGGTTGATGTAATTCATTATCTATTAGCTCATGGTGCTGATGTTAATAAGAAGGATAATGAAGGTTGTACTTGTTTAATGAGAGCTACATATGGTGGTTATACTGATTTAGTAATTTACTTATTAAATCGTGGTGCCGATAAAGATGTTAAAGATAATGTAGGTAAGACAGCAAAAGATTATATAAGAGCTAATGCTGATGAAGAATTAGTGAATATATATAAATAAAGGGGATTTAAAATGAAAGATTATCAATCAAAAGACATAAGAAATGTCGCATTACTGGGACACTCTGGTTCTGGTAAAACAGCTTTAGTTGAATCAGCATTGTTTATGACTAAGGCTATTGATCGTATGGGCAAGACAGTTGATGGAACTGCTGCTATGGACTACGATCCAGAAGAAGCTAAAAGAGGTGTATCAGTATTTACGGCTTTAGCTCCTATTGAATATAAAAATAAGAAGATTAACTTCATCGATACTCCAGGATATCTAGACTATGAAGGTGAAATGGTTTCTGGTTTCTATGCTGGTGATGCAGCAGTTATCGTTGTATCAGCTAAGGATGGTGTTGAATCTGGTACTGAAAGGGCTGTAAAACTTGCTAAGGCTGCTCATAAACCAACTATTTTCTTTGTCAATAAGATGGACGATGAAAATGCTAATAAGAAGAAAGTAGTTGATGATTTACATCAAATGTTTGGTGGTGTAGTTGAGTTTGTTGGTGCTGATGGCAAATTAGTTATTTCTGATAAGACAACTGATACTTATAAACAAATCGCTGAAGCTATTGCTACAGCTGATGAATCATTAATGGATAAGTATTTTGAAGATGAAGGTGCTTCATTTACTGATGAAGAAATCAAGGGTGGTCTATATAAGGCTATGGCAACAGGCGATGTTAGACCAGTATTCTTTGGTTCTGCATTAAAACAAGATGGTGTTGAAGCATTATTAGACTTCATTACTACATATCTACATTCATATGTTGATATCGGTTCTATTAAGGCTAAGAATGAAAATGGTGAAGAAATCACTTTAAAGACAGATGATAGTGAAGCATTCTCTGCAATCGTATTTAAGACTGTAGTAGATCCATTTGCTGGAAAGATTAACTATATTAAAGTTATGTCAGGCTGCTTATCTGCTACAACTGCTTTATATAATACAAAGAAGGGTGTAGTTGAAAAGGCTGGTTCAATCTTATTCTTATCAGGAAAGAATCAAATTCCTACTACAAAAGTTAATTGTGGTGATATCGCTGCTTTAACAAAATTAAATGTTACTGAAACTAATGACACTTTATCAACAAAGGAAAAACCAATTGTTCTTGATGAAATCGTATTCCCTAGACCTATGTTAGGTTTAGCTATTTCTCCTAAGACAAAAGATGATGAAGATAAGATGTCTGATGCTATTAAGAAAGTATTGATTGAAGATAAATCATTGAACTTTGTTAGAAATGCTGAAACTGGTGAACAAGTATTATATGCTATCGGTGATCAACAATTTGATGTTGTTGCTTCTAAGTTAAAGAATAGATATAAAGTTGAAATTCAAACTAAAGAACCAAAAGTACAATATCGTGAGACTATTAGAGGTAAATCTGAAGTTCAAGGTAAATATAAGAAACAAAATGGTGGTGCTGGTCAATATGGTGATGTTTGGGTAAGATTTGAACCAAATCCAGATTCAGAAGAAATGGTATTCGCTGAAGAAGTATTCGGTGGTGCTGTTCCTAAAAACTTCTTCCCATCTGTTGAAGCAGGTCTACGTAGTTGTATGGCTAAAGGCCCTCTAGCAGGATGTAAGGTTATCAATGTTAAAGCAACATTATATGATGGTTCTTACCATCCAGTAGATTCAAAACCTAACTCATTTGAAGCCGCTGCTAAAATAGCATTCAAGAATGGTATTCCAAAGGCAAATCCAATCTTACTAGAACCTATTGGTAAAGTTACAGTTGTTTGTCCAGAAGAATATACTGGTGATATTATTGCCGACTGCACAAAGCGTCGTGGTATGATTGTTAACCAATCTGCTACTGCTGATGGTGATACATTAATTGAAGCAGAAGTACCAATGGCTGAAATGCAAAAATATGCTACTGAACTTCGTTCAATGACTAAGGGTAGAGGTACATATGTAATCGACTTCGATAGATATGAACAAGCTCCTCAAAATGTCACTGATAAGGTAGTTGCTGCTACTGCTGCTGAAAGAAAAGACGACGATATCGACTAATTATCAAGCCCCTTATGGGGCTTTTTATTATATAATGGTCTTAATGAAATACTTAATGTTAATAATATTTATTGCTTCTACATATATTCATTTATATGCTTCTTTGAAGTTGAATCAAAAATTACGTAATATATCAAAACCATTTATATTAAGTTCATTATTAGGCTTTTATTGTTTTGCCACTAAGGATATAAAGTTATATGTTGTATTAGCTTTAATATTTTCTTTATTAGGTGATATCTTCTTAATTAAAAAAGGTGTTAAATGGTTTGCGATAGGTGGTATCTTATTTGAAATATCACATATATTCTTTATCTTGTCTTATTTATTAGATATTAAATTTTCTAATTTAAATATTGTAGTAGTTATTGTTTTAGAATTAATATATTTTATTGCAGTGGCAATTATCTTCAATAAGTTAAAACCACATCTACCAAAATCATTATTTTATCCAATGTTCTCTTATTTATTTGTGAATGGTACGATGAATTGTTTTGCTTTATTTAGAATGTTAAGTGCTAGAAATATAACTTATTTAATTAGTTTTATTGGGGCAGCATTATTCTTTATTTCTGATTCAACATTATTCTTTGTTAGATTTAAGAAAGATATAGATCAAAGAAAGCATTTTATTGTTATGTTAACTTATTCAATTGGTGAGTTATTAATTGTATTAGGTTTGATATAAAGGGGGATAATATGAAATATTATATGTATAACAGATTAGCTAATAATGGTATTAAGCCTACTATTAGTGAAGGAATTAAAGTAGTTGATTGTGTTGATATGGATTATGAAGAGTTTTTTAATAAACTTAATCCCGAAGATGAAGTAGTATTTATTGGCGGTGATGGTACTTTAAATCGTTTAGTTAATACTGTTGATTGTTCAAAGATTAAAAATAATATCTATTTATTGCCTAATGGAACTGGCAATGATTTTATGAATGATATTGGTGGCAAGGTTAATGAAGAAATATTAATTAATAAATATTTAGTTAATTTGCCTGTTGTACATGTAAAAGATAGAGATGTTAAATTCTTAAATAATATGTCATTTGGTTTAGATGGTTATTGTTGTGAAATGGCTGATATTATTAAGGGCAAAACACCTAATAAAAAGATTAACTATACAACTATAGCAATTAAAGGATTGCTGTTTGATTTTACCCCTAAACATGCTTGGATTGAAGTTGATGGTAAGACTTATGAATTTGATAATGTATGGCTTGCACCTTCAATGAATGGTAGATATGTAGGTGGCGGTATGATGATGGCACCAAGTCAAGATAGAATGGGCGATACTTTAAGTTTAGTTGTCTATTCTTGTAAGTCTAAATTAAAATCTTTAATATTATTCCCTTCAATATTTAAAGGAGAACACGTTAGTCATACTGATGTTGTAACAATAGTGAAGGGCCATAAGATTCATGTTAAATATGATAAACCATGTGCCGTACAAATTGATGGTGATACGGTACTTGATGTAATTGAATATTGGGCTGAAAAATAAGAAATCCTAAAAAGGATTTTTTATTATATAATTTATGGCGTATGGTTAAGTTAGTAGTTGCGGATATTGATAATACATTAGTGCCAAAACATAAGACACCTAGTGTCAGAACTCTTAAATGTATCAGTGAATTCAATAAAAGAGGAATTCTTTTTGGTCTAGCAAGCGGTAGATCTACGGAAGGCTTAAGAGATTTGGCAAAACAATGGGGAATTCATTGTGATATTTTAATTGGTATTAATGGTGGTGAATATCAAGATGAACTTACTGGCGAGTATTATGTTTTAGATAAATTAGATAAAAAATATATTAAAGAAATATTTGAAATAATGGAACCATTTAAGGATGAAGTTAATCCTAGTATGAGTATAAATGGTGTTAGATATGTTAGAAGATTAGATGCTTTAACAGAAGCCGCATTCCAATATTCAAAAGTTGGTAATGCTCCTGAAGTAGTAAAAGATGAATCCATATTCTGGTCACAAGATGCTCATAAGGTTGGTTTTAGAACTCCAGCAAATATTATGAAAGATGTTGAAGCATGGGTATCTAAATTCCCAAGTGAACATTACAAAGGTTTTAAAACAGAATTCACAATGTTTGAATTTACACCTATTGAATGTGACAAAGGTAAGATGTTAGTAGAATTTTGTCATAAGCACAATATTGACGTTAAAGATTCTGTTGGTATTGGTGATATGACAAATGATATATCTCTAATTTCTGATGCTGGTTTAGGTGTATGTATGTTTAATGGCTCAGATGATGCAAAGGCTGTTGCTGATGTGATAACAGACTTATCAATAGAAGATGATGGCTTTGCGGATTTTGTTGAGAA
>CAVCTP010000056.1:0-7460 GCA_963605145.1 Tannerellaceae bacterium | reverse complement strand
CCTGCTACAGCTAGTAAGTGAGATTATTCAACAGTTATAGCTGGATAAGTTTGTTTGATATAATCTTTGAAATTAGCAATAGCAGCTTCCTTAGTATCAACAGCACCATCTAGATATTGTTGGTAATAAGTTTGTAAACCTTCATTACATAATTGATCATAGATTGTTTGATGTTGGAACTTAATGTTCTTAGAAAGTTCTGCAAAGATAGCTGTATCGTTTTGGCCACCTAAGAATGCATTACCATATGATGCATCATTAGCATATTTATTATTGATTGTTTGGCTATTAACGAATTGCATTTCAACAGAAACCATCTTATCTAATACTTCTTCATCCTTTAAGAAAGTATTCATGATATCAGCAACCATTGTTGGATTGTCTGTACCAGTAGCAGCTAGCATCCAAGTACCGCCCCAGAAGTGAGCTTGTGGACCTTGGCAAATTGCCCAGTCACCGTAGCAACCTTTTTCTGCATCTTGAGCATTGCCCATACAGAAGTTGTAGTACCAAGCTGGTCCTACAAAGCACATTGTCTTACCAGTTGCGAACATTTCAGAAGTTGCTTCATCACCCCATAGGTTAGATGTATAAGCAGTATAACCATTGTCTACATAATTCTTAGATTGTTCCATCCATCTTTCGATATTAGCATCAATGTTTAATTTGCCATCTTCTACCCAAGCACTAGTTACATTATTTGAATAAATTCTATAAGTAGCATTTGTAGTATTAATCATGTAGTAGCCTTTTGCTTTAGCTTGTGCAGCTACTGCATCGAATTTGTCCCAATCAGAAATGGCAGCTTGTACTTCTGTTGGATCATCAGTGCCTAATACATCTTTAGCAATTGAACGTCTATAGATAATTGCTGAAGGACAGCATTGGAATGATACACCCTTAACTACGCCATTAGCATCAGATGCAGCTTCAACAGTATATTGATATGCATCAGAGAAATCAGTAACACCAATAGCAGTAACATCAGTTGTAGCATCAGAATTAGTGTACTTTAAGATATAGTCAGCTTCAGCTAAGAATAAGTCTACCTTTTCATCAGCAGCAGCATCAGCTTGAGCTAATAAAGCAGCATCAAGAGCATCTTGATAAGCACCACCATCAGAAGGATATGTTGTACGTTTAATTGTTACATCACCCTTTTTCAAAGTGTACTCATCGATAGTTTCATCAGCATAGTACTTCTCTAAGAATCCCCAGAACTCAGTGTTCCAAGTCCAGATGTTTAGAACTTTGCCTTCTTCAACTACATCATCAGTTTGAGTTTCACCACTGCCACATGCACTTAGTGATAAAACCATAAGTAGAGCTAATAAAATACTTAAAAGTTTTTTCATTATTGTTCTCTCCCTTCTTTTAAGTTTTGTATCTTATGATACAAGATCCCCCATAGTGTCTAGAAACTATGAAGATATTAGTTAACGATATAACTTAAACGATTTCGTTTTCTTTATTATAAAACTATTAATTAAAATTATGCAAGCGTTTACAAAACCCTTGTTTAAAAAGGTTGTTATAGATATAATTGACTTAATCGTTTACGAATTTAATATTATGGAGGAAAAATTATGAAATTTGGTTATTTTGATGATAAAAACAAGGAATATGTAATTACTAATTATTCAACTCCTCTTCCTTGGATTAATTATTTAGGTAGTGACGAATTTTTCACAATCATATCTAATACTGCTGGTGGTTATGCTTTTTATAAAGATGCGAGACTTAGAAGAATAACTAGATATAGATATAACAATTTACCTTTAGACCAAGATGGTTTCCATATATATATTAAAGATAAAAATACTATTTGGAATCCAGGATGGCAACCAACTCAAACAAAACTAGATAGTTATGAATGCCATCATGGTATGGGATATACCAATATAATCGGTAAGAAAAATAAGATTGAAGTTAAACAAGAAATGTATGTTCCAAAATATGACAACATACTATTAAATAGAGTTACTGTTACAAATAATGACACAAAGAAAAGAACTTTAGATTTATTCTCTTATGTAGAATTCTGTTTATGGGATGCTCAAGATGATTCAACAAACTTCCAAAGAAATTATTCTTGTGGTGAAGTTGAAGTTGTAGGATCAACAATCTACCATAAAACAGAATATCGTGAAAGAAGAAATCATTATGCTTTCTTTACTGCCAATAAGAAGATTAATTCTTTTGATACCGCAAGAAATAGTTTTATGGGAACTTATGGAACACCAGGCAAACCTGAAGCTATTGAAAAAGGAGCATGTACTAATTCAATAGCTCATGGATGGCAACCAATAGGTGCTCATCATATTCATCTAGAACTTGAAGCGAAGCAATCTTATGATGTTATCTTCTCTTTAGGATATGTTGAAGTAGATGAGGATAAGAAGTTTATTAAACCTAATGTTATAAACAAAGAACCTGCCAAGGCATTAATGAATAAATATAATACCAATACTAAATTTGATAAAGGATTAAAGACTCTTCATAAGTTCTGGGACGAATTATTATCTAGATTTGAAGTAAGTACTAATAATGACAAAGTTAATCGTATGGTTAATATCTGGAATGCTTATCAATGTATGGTAACCTTCAATATGTCGAGATCTGCATCATACTTTGAATCAGGAATTGGTAGAGGTATGGGCTTTAGAGATTCTTGCCAAGACTTATTAGGTTTTGTCCATATGATTCCAAGTCGCGCAAGACAAAGAATTTTAGATATTGCCGCAACTCAAAAAGAAGATGGTGGTGCATATCATCAATATCAACCATTAACTAAGAAAGGTAACTCTGATATTGGTGGTGGTTTTAATGATGATCCACTATGGTTAATTGCTTGTACTGATGCATATATTAGAGAAACTGGTGATTGGGATATCTTAAATGAAAAGGTAGACTTTGATAATAAGGTGGAACTTGCCGATACCCTTTTAGAACATTTAAGAAGATCATTTAATTACACTTTAAATAATTTAGGACCACATAAATTACCTTTAATTGGTAGAGCTGACTGGAATGATTGCTTAAATCTAAATTGCTTCTCTGCCCATCCAGGTGAATCATTCCAAATCACTGGACCAAGTGAAGGACCAGTTGCCGAATCAGTATTTATTGCCGGAATGTTTGTTAAATATGGTGAAGCTTATAAAGATATTCTTAATCATCTTAGTTTAAATGATGAAGCAGAAAAAGCAAATAAAGCTATTAAACAAATGGAAAAGGCTATCTTAAAAGATGGTTGGGATGGTGAATGGTTCTTAAGAGCCTATGACGCAAATGGCGATAAGGTTGGTTCTTCTACTTGTAAAGAAGGACAAATATTCATTGAACCACAAGGAATGTGTATCATGGCTGGTGTAGGCGTTGAAACTGGTGAAGCTCAAAAAGCTTTAGATTCAGTTAAACAAAGACTTGAATGCAAGTATGGTATTGTCTTATTGAATCCTTGTTATACAAAATATTATTTGAATTTAGGTGAAATCTCATCATATCCTGGAGGATATAAAGAAAATGCCGGTATCTTCTGTCATAACAACCCATGGGTTATATTTGCGGAAACAGTAATGGGACATGGCAATCGTGCCTTTGATTTATATAAAAAGACTTGTCCTACATTCCTTGAAGATATCTCCGAAATCCATAAAACAGAACCATATGTATATTGCCAAATGGTATCTGGTAAAGATGCTCCTATACAAGGTGAAGGAAAGAACTCTTGGTTAACTGGTACAGCTGCTTGGACATTCACAGTTTTAACTCAAGGAATCTTAGGTATTAAACCAGATTATGATGGTTTATTAATAGACCCATGTATACCTTCTGATGTAAAAGAATATAAGGTAAAAAGATTATTTAGAGATACAATGTACAACATTACTATCAAAAACCCTAATAAATCTCAAAAAGGTGTTAAGCAATTAATTGTTGATGGTAAACAAATACCGGTAGGAGTTATTCCATATACTAAGAAAAAACAGGTTAATGTTGAAGTAATAATGTAATGGTGAATAATATGCAATATGGTTATTTTGATGATTTAAATAAAGAATATGTAATTGATAAACCAAATACTCCTGCACCTTGGGCTAATTATTTAGGTGACCCAAATTATGGGGCAATCATCTCTAATAATGCTGGTGGCTATTCTTTTGAAACATCAGGGGCAAATGGTAGAATACTACGTTATGTCTTTAATAACTTTGATGAACCAGGAAGATATATCTATATAAAAGATAATGAAGATAATGATTATTGGTCTACTTCATGGAAACCAGTATTAAAAGATTTAAATACTTATAAAAACATCTGCAGACATGGAACAGGATATTCTATATTTGAAACATCATATAAAGATATTAAAACTATAGTTACATATTATGTTCCACTTAACAGTAAACACGAAGTATGGTTTATTAGATTAATTAATAAATCTAATAAAGATAGAAATCTAACTATTACTAGTTATTGTGAATTCACAAGTGAAAACAATTATGAACAAGATCAAGTAAATCTTCAATATACTTTATTTAATTCAAAGGCTGAATATAAAAATAATTATATTATTCAATCAATAAACGCTAACTTCTTAAATTCTCATCCTGAAAAGTGTTGTCAAAGATTCTTTGGTCTTGCAGGATTAAAGGTTGATAACTATTGTTGTGATAAAAAAGAATTTTTAGGTGATTATCATAATTATTCCAACCCAATTGGTGTTATTGATAAATTAAATGATGATATTGGTTTTAATAATACTATCTGTGGTTCACTACAATCTAATATCACTTTAAAAGCAAATGAAGAAATCTCTTTTGCCTATATCTTAGGTATGAAACATGAAGATGATGCTAAAGCTATATTAGATTCATATAATGATGTAAATATATGTTTAAAACAAATTGATGAACTTAAAACTTATTGGCACAATAAATTTAAAGCATTTGAAGTAAATACTCCATCTAAGCAATTTAATTCCATGATTAATGTATGGCATGCTTATAATTGCTTTATGACCTTTACATGGTCTAGAGCTGCATCACTTGTATATTGTGGTTTAAGAAATGGTTATGGATATCGCGATACTGTTCAAGATATTCAAGGTATTATTCATCTAGACCCTAAAGCCGGCAAAGATAAATTAACATTCATGTTATCAGCCCAAGTTAATAATGGTGCTGGACTTCCTTTAGTTAAGTTTAATCATAATGCCGGACATGAAAATACTCCTGATGATATTGAATATGTAAAAGAGACAGGTCATCCTGCCTATAGAGCTGATGATGCTTTATGGCTATTTCCAACAGTTTATAAATATATCGCTGAAACTGGTGATTTAGATTATCTAGATACTAAAATCCCTTATGCCAACAAGGATGAAGATACTGTTTATAATCACCTTAAAAAAGCAATTGAGTTTTCTAGTACTCATCTAGGAAAACATGAATTACCTGCGGGATTATATGCCGATTGGAATGATTGTTTAAGACTTGGCGCAAATGGTGAATCTATATTTGTGGCAATGCAATATTATTATGGTTTAAATATAATCAAAGAATTTGCGGAATATAAAAAAGATAATAGTTATCTACAATACTTAAATTCCCAAATTGATAAATATTATAAATTAATAAATGCTTCTTTTGATGTAGACAGATATATTAGAGGCTATAGTGAAGATGGCAATATAATCGGTGCTAGAAATAATTCAGAAGCTAATATGTGGTTAAATCCTCAATCTTGGGCTGTTATATCTAAGGTAGCAGATAAAGATAAAGCAAAGACAATATTAGATAATGTTTATAACATTTTAAATACAAAATATGGCGCAGAACTTATGAATCCTGGTTTTGAAAAGGATTATTATGATTCAATTACTAGTATTCTTAATTTCTTACCTGGCAATAAAGAAAATGCTGGTATATTCTTGCAACCTCAAGGCTGGCTTATCTTAGCGGAAAGTCTTAATGGCAATGGTAATCGAGCATTTGAGTATTATCAAGAATCATGCCCTGCTTATCAAAATGATATTGCCGAAATAAGAGTTATGGAACCATATTGTTATGGCCAATTCAGCGAAGGTAGAAGATCACCAAAGCATGGTAGATCTAATGTTCATTGGCTTACTGGTACTGCTTCAACAATAATGGTAGGCTGTATTGAAGGTATTTTAGGTATTAGACCAGACTTATATGGTTTAAGATTATCACCTGCCCTACCAGATAAATGGAATGAATTAACTATAGATAAGATATTTAGAAATAAGAAATTGCATATTGTAATTCACAATAATTCAAATCAAAATAAATTAATCTTAAATGGTAAACAATTAGATTCAAACTATATTAAAGATAGTGATTTACTTAAAGAAAACAATATTGAATTATATCTATGAAAAAAATAATTATTATACTTTTCACAATACTATTACTTAGTTCATGCACAAGCAAATCATTTGATGGTAAAGATCGACCATCTAATAGAGGCCAACTACAAGTTATAGATAATAAGTTGTGTGGTGAAGATGGTAATACCATAATGCTTAGGGGTATTTCTAATAATGGTGTATCTATATCGGAGAGATATATAAACCAAGAATGCTTTGATGATATAGCTAAAGTAATGGGTGTAAATGTTATTAGAATGTCCTTATATACCTCAGGAACAGGAACTGTTGGTTATTGTAATGGTGGCGATAAGAATAGATTAAAGCAGGATATTTATAAAGCTGTAGAATATGCTAAGAACTCTGATATGTATATCATTATTGATTGGCATGTCTTACAAGACCAAAATCCTAATAAATATATTGAAGATGCGAAAGTATTCTTTGATGAGATGTCTAATGAATTAAAAGATGAGAAGCATATTATCTATGAAATATGTAATGAACCAAATAATTGTACTTGGGATGTAGTTTCTGAATATGCCAACACAATAATTCCTATTATTAGAAATAATGATGAAAATAGTTTAATACTTGTTGGAAGTCCTGATTGGTCTAAAGATTTAAAAGATATATATGATAAACCATTAAGTTATGACAATATCATGTATACCTTCCACTTTTATGCCGAAACACACAAACAAGAGTATCAAGATATAGTTAAACAATATTCTGACAAAGGTTTACCATTATTTATATCAGAATTTGGTATATGCACCGCTAGTGCAGGCTTTCCTATCAACGAAGAAGAAGCCAATAAATGGATTGAACTTTGTGAAAACGAAGGTATAAGTTATGTAATGTGGAGCTTTGCGAAAAATGGTGAACCATGTTCTGCCATCAGCACCCAATGTGTTAAAACAAAAGACTTTACCTATGATGATTTCTCATTTGCGGGTAAATGGTTAATAGATACAATTAAAAAATATACAAATTAAAAATGGTACCTACATTTATAAGTACCATCTATTAATTGAAATGATTTATTTAATATTAATTTCAAGAA
>CAVCTP010000055.1:0-7478 GCA_963605145.1 Tannerellaceae bacterium | reverse complement strand
AAAAAAGTCCATAAGCAAATTTTATAGATATGCATGTGGACTTTTTGATTAACTCTTATTTCTCTTTTTTGAAGGTAATAGTAAACTTAGTACCATGACCAATCTTACTTGATACTTCAATTTCACCATTATGAACTAGAACAGCATGTTTAACAATCGATAATCCAAGTCCTGTTCCACCAACATCTTTAGAACGACTCTTATCAACTCTATAGAATCTTTCAAATATACGTTCTTGTTCTTCTGGGGCAATACCAATACCAGTATCTTCTACTGATAATACAGCACGATCACTATAGTTTTTTATAGACATTGTGACACTACCACCACTTTGATTATATTTAATTGCATTATCACATAAGTTATACATGATTTCAGAAAGTAGACTAGGTATGCCATTGATTGTAGCGCTCTTACCTGTTAATTCAAAATTGATGTCTTTGCTTTCCGCAATTGGTAATAAATTACGATAAGTTAATTCAGCTAGTTTATATAAATCAACTTTTTCAAATTCATAAGCAGTAGAACCTTCATCCAAATTAGATAATTTAATAATATCTTCAATCAAAGCAATCATACGCTTAGATTCATCAAATATACTCTTGGCAAATGTAGGAACATCTTCAGCCTTTACCATACCATTGGCTAGTAATTCAGCACTACCAGATATTGTTTGAAGTGGTGTTTTTAATTCATGAGAAACATTTGCGGTAAATTCACGTCTTGCAGTTTCTGCTTTTTCCTTTTCAGTGATATCAAATAGAATCAAAGCAATACCAGAAACCTTATTATCAGTCATGATTGGGCTGGCATTAAATTGATAATCTTTGCCATCAATGCAAACTGTCTGTTCTCCATGTTTGCCCTCTGCTGCAACTCTTAATAATTCTTGAATCTCAAAGGTATTATTGAAAATTAATATATCCTTACCAATACAATAACGACTAATCTTTAATATATTAGAAGCTGCATGATTGATACTTAAAACTTCACCATCTGCGCCCAATAAGATAATACCCTCATGCATATTCTCTGTTGCAGTATCAAATTCTTCTTTCTTTTGTTTTAAAATATTTTCTTGATTCTTTAATTGTTCCTTTTGGCTAGCAATACGTTCAATTAATGGTGATAATTCCTCATATGTATTTTCGGTATTAGCCTTTTCAAGATCTAAATCATTTAATGGTTTAACAATCCTCTTGGCAAGACGATATGCCAAGAATACTGAAAGTAGTATTGCAATAGCCATTACCGCAATAATTGGTTGTGCCATGCTTAATATTAATGCCCACCAAGAAAGTTGTATTGAAGAAAGACGAATAACAGTACCATCACTTAACTTTTGAGCACAATATAGTTGTAGTTCTGTTAGAGTTGTAGAATATCTAGTACTTTCTCCCTTGCCTGTCTTTAATGCTTCTTGAATCTCTTCTCTTTCTAAATGGTTTTCCATTGTAGAACTATCTGCCTTATTATCAAATAAAACAGTGCCATCTTCCGAAATCCAAGTAATACGATAATCTTCATCAGCAATACTATCTAAATAATCTTCTCCACTACTTTCAATTGCTGAAGCAACAATATGAGTTTCATTTTCTAAACTATTCATTTGAATATTAGAAAAATACTTATATAGTACTCCCATAATTAATAGTAATGAAGCAAGAAAAACAATCATTGTGGCAACACAGATTGAACGAAATATTTGTTTTTTCATTTTCCTACCTCCATTTTGTAACCAACACCACGTACAGTTTCAATTAGATTTCCAGCACTACCCAATTTAGTACGCAATGTTCCAATATGTACATCAATTGTTCTAGTCTCATCAGCATATTCAAATCCCCAAATTCTTTCTAATAGCTTGTCACGGGTAAATACAATGCCAATGTTTTCACAAAATAATAATAATAAATCAAATTCTTTTAAAGTTAATACTATTTCCTTACCATCAACACTAACCTTGTGTCTTAAACGATCTATTTCAATATTTCCTACCACAAGTTTATCTTCCGCCTTAGGTGCCGCTCTTCTTAAAACTGCCTTAACTCTAGAAACCATTTCCATCATGCCAAATGGTTTAGCGAGATAATCATCAGCTCCTAAATCTAAGCCAATTACCTTATCATATTCTGTTCCCTTTGCGGAAGCCATAATAACAGGAATATCACTAGTCTGAGGATGAGAACGAAGTTTTTTTAATATTGAGATGCCATCTTCACCAGGAAGCATAATATCCAAGATAACTAGTTCCGGATTAGTTTTATCCATTGCCAACCAAAAATCCTCTGGCCTAGCAAATCCTTCAGCTTCAAATCCTGAAGCATTCAAGGTATAAATCATCAAATTTAGAATACTACTATCATCTTCAACACAATAAATCACAAGCCATCCTCACTTTCCTTTTAAAGAATACAATATATTTGTAATGTCTATTTACAATCAAATGTAAAAATAATGTAAAATCATATAATTTAATTATATTTTATAAGTTGATTTAAAAATTCATTTAAACTTTACAATGTAAATAAAAAGTATGTTTCTTCAACATACTCGGTAATATATAAATTATTATTTAATTCTCATGTGAACCAGTGATTGAAAATTCTACCCATTCAGCAATGTTAGTAGCATGATCACCTATTCTTTCTAAATATTTGGCAATCATCAATAAATCAATCGCATATTCACCATCAGCATTGTTTTTACTTATCATAGAGATAAGAGTTTGTTTAGCACGTACAAATGCTTCATCTACTACATCATCATGTTTAATTACTTCGTGTACTAGATTTTCATCCTTTTTAACATAAGCATCAACGCTATCAGTAACCATTTTAATTACTGCTTCAGCCATCATTTTGATATCATGACATTCTTCACCAGTTCTACCATTTAGATACATAACTATATCAGCGATATCTTCAGCTTGATCACCTATTCTTTCCATATCAGTAATCATCTTTAATGCAGCAGATATAACTCTCAAGTCTCTAGCAACAGGTTGCTGTTGAAGCAATAGTTTTAGACAAATTGATTCAATTTCTCTTTCTAATTGATCAATCTTGCTACCATTTTCTTTTACAAGTATTGCTTCAGATTTATCACCATCAAGTAAGGCTTTTACAGAAAGGGCAATGATAGTTTCACATTCACAACCCATTTCAGTCATCTTTTTATTTAATAACTCTAATTGTTCATCGAATTTGCTTCTCATTATAAACCTCCTGTCTTATAACTTTTTTGCCAACACCGGAATAATAGACTCAAATTTTACACCGTACCAATGATCTACATCATCAATAGTATTTTTAATACATTCAACTACAAAGTCAGCAGCAATTGTTGCAGCTTCATATAATGATTTACCTGATAAGTACATACCAGTAAATACTGAAGAATATATATCACCTGTTCCATGATATTGTTTATTAATCTTTGCATGTTGATAATATTTAAAATTATCATTATCAGATACAACAACACCACTATATTCTTTTGAATATCCTACACCTGTTAAAATAACAGTTTTTGCGCCATTATAATGAAGTTTATTTACTAAATCTTTAATATATTCTTCATCATATTGTTCTTTATATGGAGTATCAGTTAATAAACATGCTTCAGAAATATTAGGAAGAATAATATCACTATTAAATACAAGTTGTTTCATTTTATTGACATATTCTTCATCAAAACCCGTATAAAGTTTTCCATTATCAGCCATTGCTGGATCAACAATCTTTATACCATTAGGTTCCAAGATACTATCATATATATCTTTAACAATATCTACTTCTTTTTTATTTCCTAGATATCCTATATATATTGAAGAAAAATGAATATTTTCTTTTTGCCACTGTTTTACAATCTTTTCCATTTCACTTGTTAAATCTAGGAATGTAAAACCATTAAATTCAACAGCTGTGTGATTTGAAAGTAAAGCAGTTGGAAGTATTGCTGTTTCAAATCCACATGCGGAAAGTATAGGCAAAGCAACGGTCAATGAGCATTGGCCAACACATGAAATATCTTGTACAGTTAAAATTCTTTTGTTTACCATAATTATCCAAATCTACCGGTGATATAATCCTCTGTACGTTTATCCTGAGGATATGAGAATACTTTCTCTGTTTCACCAAATTCAATAAGTTCACCTAATAAGAAGAAGGCTGTATAATCCGAAACACGGACAGCTTGTTGCATATTATGAGTAACCATTACTATTGTATATTTTTCTTTTAATTGTGTAATTAGTTCTTCAATTTTAGATGTTGAGATTGGATCTAGGGCAGAAGTTGGCTCATCCATCAACAATACTCTAGGTTTTACAGCTAAAGCACGGGCAATACATAGACGTTGTTGTTGACCACCTGATAAACCTAAGGCATTCTTTTTAAGACGATCTTTTACTTCATCCCATATAGCAGCACCACGAAGTGATTCTTCAACAATTTCATCAAGCTTTGCTTTATTGGTAATACCATGAGTTCTAGGACCATAAGCAATATTGTCATAAATACTCATTGGGAAAGGATTTGGTTTTTGAAATACCATACCAACATCACGACGTAATTCACTTAAGTCTACATCATTATCAAATATATCCTTACCATCGTATTTAACTTCGCCAGTAATTTTTACAGTAGGAATTAAATCATTCATACGATTAAGAGTTTTTAAAAAAGTTGATTTTCCACAACCTGAAGGGCCGATTAAGGCGGTTATACTTTTTTCTGGAATAGATATACTGATATCTTTTAAAGCATGAGTTTCACCATACCAGAGATTCAGTTTATCGGTTATTATCATATTATTCATGCATATCTCCTTTTTGCGTAATACTTGCTTACTAGGCTTGCCAATAAATTAATTAGAAGAGTTAAAATCATCAAGATTGTCGCAATAGCAAAGGCAACACCAAATTCGCCTTCCTCTTTAGCATAGACATATAGGGCAACAGTTAAAGTTGCGCCAGGACTAGTTAAGCCACTAAAGAAGCCATTAACAACATGGGCAAAACCAGCAGTATATAATAAGGCAGCCGATTCGCCTAAGATTCTACCAACTGATAAGATACAGCCTGTTACAACTCCATCAATACAATTTGGTAATACTACTGTATATATCACACGCCATTTACCAGCACCTAAACCAAAGGCACCTTCACGATAACTTTGGGGAACTGTTTTTAAACTCTCCTGGGTTGTACGCATGATAGTAGGCAAATTCATAATAACTAATGTTAAGGCGCCCGCAAGAATACTTGTACCAAAGTTATTAGAAAATAGCAACATTCCTACTAGACCATATATGATAGATGGAATACCAGACAAAGTTTCAGCAGCATATTCAATAATAGTTACTATCTTTTTGTTGCTAGCATATTCCGTTAAATATATTGCTGCACCAACTCCTAAAGGTAAAACAATTACTAGGGTAGCTATTACAATATATATAGTATTTAATATATCGGGTAAGATACCAATATTGTCACTTAGATAACTTGGTTTTGTAGTTAAGAATTCTAAAGAAATATTAGGAATTCCCTTTACTATTACATAGATAAGCATAAATAGTAATAAGAAGACAGTAAGGAAAGTACTAAGTAACATGAATGTTTTCATCATGATGGCATAACTTTTTCTTTTTTTGCTCATCTTAATCTCCTTTTTCACGCTTTAAGAAATAATTTAAAGCAGTATTGATAAGCATAATAAATATAAATAGTACCAAAGCAATTGAGAATAAAGCATTTCTTTGTAGGCTTCCAGGACTTGAATAAGCCATCTCACTAGCAACCGCTGTAGTTAAAAAACGTACACTTTGGAATAATGATGGCATATTCGCAACATTACCAGCAACCATCATAACGGCCATAGCCTCACCTATTGCCCTACCAACACCCAAGACAATTGCAGCAGCTATACCACTTTTTGCCGCAGGAACAGAAACTCTAAAATATGTTTCAATTTCACTTGCCCCTAGTGCAAGAGATGCATCCTCATATTCTTTTGGTACAGCATCTAAAGCTGTTACTGATACTTTAACGATACTAGGCAAAATCATTATCGCTAATACAATCATGGCAGCAAGTAAACTTGCTCCATCAGGAATATTGAATATTATACGGATTGCGGGAACTAGTACTAACATTCCCACTAGGCCATATACCACTGAAGGTATTCCCGCAAGTAAATTAACAGCAGTTTCAATTAATGATCTAACTTTTTTACTTGCTAGTTTTGAGATATATACAGCGGTAAAAAAGCCAATGGGAACGCCAAGTAATAATGCTCCAGCAGTGCCATAAACACTAGTAAGAATAAATGGCAATATACCATATTGGGGATCACTTGATGTAGGTGCCCACTTGATTCCAAATAGGAAATTCACAATGCCAATCTCACGGATTGCTGGAATTCCTGAAACTACAAGATAAACGGTAATTAATAATACACACATTACCGTTATCATACCTAGTATTAGGAATATTCCATGAACGATTTTTTCAAATAATTTCTTTTCCTTCATATTATTCCTATTTTTTAGTTTTTTTCTTATTTAACAGCAACCGCACCAGCTGCACTGATTACTGATGATGCTTCTTCAGAAGTGATGTAATCAAAGAACTTTTGCGCATTTTCTGATAAAGCTGTATCCTTCTTAGTTACTAGTACAAATGGACGTTGAATTACATAAGTACCATCTTTAACACTATCTTCACTTGGTACTACACCATTAATTGTTAAAGCTTTAACTGTATCTTTAATAGAAGCTAATGATGCATAACCTATAGCATTAGGATTGCTTGCAACTGTTGTAATAACATCACCTGTTGAAGTTAATTCTTGACGATATTGGCAAGCATCTGTAACACCAACGATTGATTCAAAACCATCTCTAGTTCCGCTTCCTGCTTCTCTACCAATTAATACGATTTCACCATCTTCACCACCAACTTCACTCCAGTTTGTGATTTCGCCAGTATAAATCTTAGCGATTGTATCTAAATCTAAATCACTAACAGAATTTGCAGGATTAACAATAATTGCAATACCATCTAAAGCAAGAGTTGTTTCCTCTAAACCACTTTCTTTTTCAGAATCCTTTAATTTTCTACTAGCTAGACCAATATCACATCTTCCTTCTTCTACTGCTTGGATACCAGCACCAGATCCAGTAGCATTATAAGTTACACTAATTCCTGTTTCATTTTCAAATGTTTCTGATAAAGCACCAATAACCTTACTCATAGAAGTAGAACCATCAGTTGAAACTACTTCATTTTCTTTACTACTTCCACATCCTGTAAGTACTAATGCAATAACCAATAAAATCATACAAGTAATATTTTTCTTCATTTTTATAATCCTCCTTATACATAGTTTCTTTCAACTACAAACATAGTATAAGTAAGAATCGTAAAATCAATATTCCTGTTGATGTAAAATTCTTGTAAAGAAAAAGGTCCATAG
>CAVCTP010000054.1:0-7497 GCA_963605145.1 Tannerellaceae bacterium | reverse complement strand
GCATCAAACATATCTGACATAATTATCCCCTTTTTTTATTACTTTCCATTATTATATAATACAAACATGGCTAAGGTTAAAAAAACATATAATCCTCAAGAATTTAGAGGTATGTCAATTTATCAAGAAGAAAGAAGAACAGTATATTCTCCATTTTTCTCAAAACATGGTTATATAATTACCCAAAATAACAGTAAATCTTATTCACAATATGTTCAGGGATATTTAATTTCCTTATTCATATTTGCATCAATCTATATTATTTTTAAAAATTTTTGGATAGCTCTTGGTTTAGCTATAACTTTTTTTATTGGTACATTAATTTCTTTTTATTTAAATTTCATTAAAAAAGCAACTTTAATAGCAGATTATAAAAAACCTATTAGAGATAATTTTTTTGTAAGACAAGCAAAGTCTTTACCTAAATCAAACATCATTACAATTATTATTGCTTGCTTTCTTTTATCATTTATGATTATCTTTAATGGTTATTTAAATAACTTTACTGGTTCTTACTTTATATTAAATACTACTCTAGCAATTGTTTCTTTGATATATGGCTTTATAAATATTTATATCTTAATCTATAAAATTAAAAATCATATTAAAGAAGAAGAATAAAAAATGAATCTAACGATTCATTTTTTATTGCCCCATTGTTTTCATGATTTGTCTAATTTGTGCTTCAGAAGGTTTTCTACCCATCTGAGCATACATAGCTCTAATCATCTTTTCATTGATTGGTGGATTTTCTTTTAATTGTTTTTCGAATTTTGATTTAGTAATTAGGAAGCCAGCTGCACCACCTACAATTGCTCCAACTACAAACCAAATTAATGTACTCCAAAATGCTGACATATTTACCTCTTTCTACCTTCTTATTTTATGTAAAACATTGTTATTTGTCTAATTTACCTAATGGGCGAGAAATTTCCCTCTTCTCGCAAGTGGAAAATCTATAAATATCATTAGGATTCCTATTTAAAGGCTTTCAACACAAATATTTAACACCAATCATCCGTAAAAATATATGTAGGAATTTCATATATTCCCATTAGGTAAGTTAATTATATAAAATTAATATTAAAATTCTAGTCTTGATTTTTATCTACAAATGGGCTAAGGATTTCTTTATATTTCTTTTTTAATCTATTAACTTGAGATTCGGTTGGTGGATTATCCCACTTCCAATCCTTTAAACATATTAAACTATCCTTTAATTCACCATTTACAACAGAGAATACAGTTGGTGTTTGTAACTCTTTTACGCCATCTACTTCCTCTAGTATAGGATATAGATAATTTGTAAGTCTTGTAATCTCTTCTTCTGTCTCTAATGGCATCTCTGAATTGTATACATCAATATAATAGATAGTTACATTTAATTCTGTTGCTACCTCATTTAGATATTGAACACATGTTTGACAACACTCACAATTTGTTCTGCCTAAATAAAAGGCTGCAGAAGAACCATTATCAATAGTGTTATATAGTTGATCAACTGTTATATATCTAAACATATGTTGTGTTGAACTTACTCCATCATATGCTGACATATCAGCAGATTTAGATACTATTTCATATGTATAATTAACATCTGATGTATTATCTTTTGTGCAAGAACAGCACATAAATAACATTAAAAATAAAATAAAAATCTTTCGCATTATAATTCTTTAACCTCGATTGTATTAAATACTTCTTCAATCTTTTGCTTTGAATCTAAATCATTACTAATAGATGAAGCAATACTAGCGGCGATAGCATATTTAAACATTTCAATAGCATTGCCACCTCTAATTACACTATATATAAATCCTGCAACCATAGAATCAGAATAACCAGTTGTATTAAGTGAAATACTATTTAATTTATCGCAAATATAACATGTTTCTTGAGTAAATAAATATGAACTTTGATTAGGTTCGGAATACAAAACATATTCAGCACCCTTTTCAATCATCTTATTTGCCATATCTATAATAGTTGTATTATTATCCTTAACATCTCTTTCACAGATTTTAACTAATAAAGGTTTAACATCTAAACAACTATCAATAATATGAATTTCGGTATCTAAAACAATTCTTACCCCCTCACTAGCAAGATCATGAATTGTTTCTATCATTCTATCTTCAATTTCACTTTCTATACTTCCAGATAAAACAAATATATCATTTTCATAAATACATGATAGCTTTGATTTGAATTTGGCAAATTCTTCATCACTGATTTGAGGTCCAATAGCATTTAAACCTGTTTCATATTTATCATCCATTATTTTTAAATTGATTCTGCTGTTATCTTTAATAGTTGTGAATAATGGTTGAATATAAGGATATCTACTAATAAAAGATAAATAGAAATCTTTGACAAAGCCACCTAAAAAACCAAGACATGAGCTTTGAATATGAAAGTTATTTAAGACAATAGAAACATTAACACCTTTACCTCCAGCATCAAATACTTCCATTTCACTACGGTTATCTTCTCCCATATTAAGTTGTTTCAAAGTCATATAATAATCCAAAGAAGGATTAGTTGTACAAGTATAAATCATTTAACCACCTCGTAGTAATTCTATCACAAAGTATTTAAGATATAAGAAAAGCTAACTTTCGTTAGCTCTATCTTTGTGTTGCATTAAATTTATTTAAGATATTATTTACGATAGCTTCATGAATTGGTGTAATATCTTCAACCTTTAATGTCTTATTAGGATCTTCATAAGTGATACTCAATGAGATTGACTTATATCCCTTATCAATATGTTCACCTTGATAAACATCAAATACTTCAACATTCTTAACGATATTACCACCAGATTTCTTAATAGATGAAATTAAATCACAAGCTTTTATATCATCACTTACTAGAATTGAAATATCACGAGAAATTGCAGGATATTTATTAATTACTGGTGATTTAACCTTACTTAATTTACTATTTTCTAGTTCAGATATAATTAATTCACCATAGTAAACATCAGATAATTTCATAGTCTTTAAGAAAGTAGGATGTAATTTACCAAAGATACCAATTGTTTTATTATCAATAACAATGATTGCTGATTGATATGGATGGAAATGTTTTGTATCAATAGTATTTTCTTTAATTTGAACTCTATTTCCTTCAAAACCTAATTTATTTAATAAAGAAACAATAATACCCTTTAATGTATAGAAATCAGCCTTTAATTCTAATTTCTTTAACTTCTCTGATAATAAAGAACCCTCTAAAACAATACCTAATCTTTCTTGTTCAATGTCTTTACCATAAACTTTAGAAATTTCATATAACTTAACATTTTCATTATTATGGTCAATGTTATAAATTAAAGCTTCAAGCAAAGAATTCATTAAAGATGTTCTTAGATATTTTCTAGCATCAGATAAAGGTGATAATAGTGATACAGCCTCACCTACTGGCATACAAGCATCTTCAATATATTTTTCATTTACTAATGTATAGTTAACAGTATCATAGAAGCCTTCAATTGATAATAAGTCTCTAATAACGCGACGCATATTTTGCATTTTTGTTAATCTACCTACAGTTTGAGGCATTAAAGGAAGTGTTGATTTTAAATCATCAAAATTCGTTAATCTAACAATTTCTTCATCAATATCTTCTTGAATCTTTAAATCACAAGCACGATGAGATGGAATAGAAGTAATAAAATTATCACCATCTACTCTTACCTTGAAGCCTAATCTCTTCATTACAGATGTTGCTTCATCCATAGTATAAGTTTTACCAATTAAAGCATTTAGATGGCTTAAAGATTCTACTATTTCATAAGGTTCATAATCAGCCTTACCATATTCAACAGTTTCTTCAATATCACTTGCATCAGCATATTCAATTAATAATTGAATAGCTCTATCCATGGCTTTATTTTGTGCCATAGGTTCTAGTCCCTTAGAGAATCTAGCAGCAGCTTCAGTTTGTAGACCTAAACGATTACTTGTACGTCTAATTTGGGCATGATCAAATAAAGCAGCTTCAATAATTAAACCTGTTGTATCATCTAATATCTTGGTATTATCGCCACCCATAATACCGGCAATACCAATAGGTTCATTATTAGAAGTAATCATTAAATCGCCTTCTTCGATGTTGTAATCAATACCATCTAAGGCAGTATAAGTACCAACATAATTATCTTTAACAGTAATTTCTTTATTTGGATTAGATCTTAAATCATAGAAATGTAAAGGTTGACCAGTTTCTAACATTACATAGTTAGAAATATCAACTAAGTTATTAATAGTTTTAATACCATTAGATTGTAGATGTTTAATCATCCAATCAGGAGATTTCTTAATAACAACCTTATTAACAACTTTCGCTAAAAAATGTGGACAATTCTTAGATTCACTACTTAATTTAAATGATGTCTTAGTACCAATATTGCTTGCACCATCATAAGTAGGAAGTTTAACTTCTCTATTTAAGATAGCACCCATTTCGCTAGCCATCGCAAACATAGATAAACAATCTGGTCTATTAGCATATATAGATACATCTAATACCACATCATCTAATCCTAATTTTTCAAAGATATTTGTATCACCTACATTAAATCTATCATCTAATTCTTCAATACCATTTAGACTTGGTGAATTTTGAGGTAATCTGCTTTCATCTACGCCTAATTCCTTTAAGGAACATAACATACCATTAGATACTTCACCACGAATCTTACCGGCTTTAATCTCAATACCAGGAAGTTTTGCGCCAACTTGGGCAACAATTACTTTTAAACCTTTACGGCAATTTGGAGCACCACAGACAATATCTAGTACTTCTTTTCCAATATTAACTTGAGTGCAATGTAAGTGGTCAGAATCAGGATGATCTTTACATTCAATAACTTCACCTACTATTAAATTAGTACCTTCAGCCATCTTATCGATTGATTCGACTTCGAAACCACATTTAACCATTTGGTTAACAATATCATCTAATGTTAAACCACTTAAATCAATATAATCTTTTAACCAATTTAAACTTAATTTCATAGTAGCCTCCTATCTCTTGAATCCACTTAAGAAACGAATATCGTTTGTATATAAATCACGGATATCGCTAATACCATATTTCAACATAGCAACTCTTTCAATTCCTACACCAAAGGCAAAGCCAGTATATTTCTTAGAATCAATATTAGCCATTTCTAATACATTTGGATGAACCATACCAGAACCTAATATTTCAATCCAGCCAGTTCCTTTACAAGTTGGACAACCCTTGCCACCACAAATGTGACATGTCATATCAACTTCAAAACTTGGTTCAGTGAATGGGAAATAAGATGGTCTAAATCTAATCTTAGCGTTTTGGTCAAATAATTCATGAATCATTAATTCTAATGTTCCCTTTAAATCAGCAACTGTAATATTTTCACCAATTACTAATCCTTCACATTGTTCAAATTGATGAGAGTGTGTTGCATCATCATCATCTCTTCTATAAACCTTACCAGGGCAAATTACTTTAATTGGTAATTTATCATGTTCATTTTCAAGAACTCTCATTTGAATAGCTGTAGTTTGTGATCTTAATAGATGGCTAGGGTCAACATAGAATGTATCTTGCATATCTCTAGCAGGATGACCTTCTGGAGTATTTGCACGAGTAAAGTTATATAAGTCTAGTTCTAATTCTGGACCTTCAGCAATGTTATAACCCATGCCAATAAATACATCTTCTAATTCCTTTTTAACTAATGTTAAAGGATGCAAAGTAGCAAACTTAGGATTATAAGCATCTAAAGAAATATCAATCTTTTCTGCATTTAATTTAGCAACTAACAAAGATTCATCTAATTTAGCCTTCTTATCTTCGATTGCTGTAGTTACACTTTGTTTTAAAGTATTAACTAATTGACCAAATTGTGGCTTTTCTTCAGCAGGCAAATTACGCATTTGTTGCATTAATTCTTGAATCTTACCCTTCTTAGATAAATATTCAATTCTTAATTCTTCAAGAGTTTTTTCATCAGCTTTTTCAATTCTTTCAATTGCTTCTTGCTTTAGTTTTTCTAAATCTAACATAAATCCTCCTAAAAATAAAAAAGGCAGCACAAGGGCGAATAATCGCGGTACCACCTTAATTTTTAACTTAAACTCTTAACGCGAGTAACGGGTATACACCAACTAGAAAGTGAATTCTTTAGTTACATCTTAGAAATCTTTCACCTAACATTTCTTCGCTTATAGATGTAAATCTAAACATGTTCTTTCTTGCGTTTTACTATTCAGCAACTCTAATAGCAGGACCCATATTGCTTGATAAAGTAATTGAATTAATATAATTACCTTTAACAGCAGCTGGTCTTAATTTGATTAGTTGATTGTATAAAGCATTATAGTTTTCAATCAACTTTTCAGTATCGAATGAAGACTTACCAATCATACAGTTGATATTGCCTTCCTTATCAACACGGTATTCAACTTTACCTTTTTTAATTTCTTGAACTGCTTGAGCAACATTTGGAGTAACTGTACCAGTTTTAGGGTTAGGCATTAAACCTTTAGGGCCTAAAATCTTACCTAATTTACCAAGTTCACCCATCATATCAGGAGTAGCTACGATTATATCGAAATCGAACCAGCCACCTTTAATCTTATCTAAGATTTCCTTATCGCCAACATAGTCTGCACCAGCAGCTTGAGCCTCAGCAACCTTAGCACCTTGAGTAACAACTAATACTTTTTGAGATCTACCAGTACCATTTGGAAGTACCATAGCACCACGGATTTGTTGGTCTGCTTGACGAGGGTCAACATTTAAACTGAATGATACTCTGATAGTAGCATCATATTTAACTAAAGTAGTTTTCTTAGCTAGTTCACATGCTTCAGCAGCAGAATATTTCTTACCTTTTTCAATTAAAGCAGCAGCTTGAATATATTTCTTTGAACGTTTCATTAGTCTACCACCTCAATTCCCATATTTCTTGCTGTACCTTCGATGATTTTCATTGCTGCATCAACATCATTAGCATTTAAATCAGGAAGCTTATATTCAGCAATTTCCTTAACTTGAGCCTTAGTAACCTTACCTGCTTTTACAGTGTTAGGTGTACCAGAAGCCTTTTCAATACCAGCAGCCTTCTTTAATAAGAATGCAGCTGGAGTAGTCTTAAGTACGAATTCAAATGACTTGTCTTCATACGCAGTGATAACTACAGGAACGATATCACCCATTCTGTCTTTTGTTTGATCATTAAATTGAGTACAGAATTGAGGCATATTGATACCTGCAGAAGCTAGTGCTGGACCTGGTTTAGCTTGGCCAGCTTTGAAGTTTAACTTACAAACTTTTGCAACTTTCTTTGCCATATTTTCCTCCTATGGTTGTGGGTATATTGGAGTAGTTGCACTCCTTCCACATACTCAATAATTATACATAATTAAAAAGGCTTAATTCAAGCCTTTTTTACTTATATTTATAGAAAGTTCTATTATCCATAGCAAATATTTTTTGACT
>CAVCTP010000053.1:0-7549 GCA_963605145.1 Tannerellaceae bacterium | reverse complement strand
ATATATGGACCTACACCTAGGGAGAAGATAGACATTTGTTCAATAGAACCACCGCCTAAGATATTCATCATACCTAGGATTGAGTTAGCGCTTAATTTAATTACTGTTGAATTTATACCAGGTGCAGTCAATGCTGAACCTAATCTATATACAAATAATACAAGTAATGTAAATAAGATTCTCTTGCGTATATCTTTATTTTTGAAGAAATCTATAAATGTTTTGAACATTAGATTACCTCAACTGTTCCGCCTGCCTTTTCGATAGCTGCCTGAGCAGACTTAGAAATTTTATTACATGTAACATTAACTTTCTTCTCTAAAGTACCATTTCCTAATACTTTTAAGCCATTTAATTGTTTCTTAACAATACCAGCTTGTTTTAAGATTTCAAAGTTAACTGTTGCACCATCTTCAAACTTATTTAAGTCTGATAGATTTATAATTGCATATTCTAAACGATTGCAATTAGTGAAACCTCTTTTTGGAAGAGTCTTATAAATAGGAGTTTGGCCACCTTCAAATCCGATTGCAACACCGCCACCAGATCTAGCGTTTTGACCCTTATGACCTTTACCAGCAGTCTTGCCTGTACCTGAACCTTGACCTCTACCTAATCTTTTTCTTGTGCTTCTAGCACCAGGATTAAATTTCATTTCTTCTAGTTTCATAAGGCATCCTCCTATCTAATTTCTTCAACCTTTAATCCACGTAACTTAGCAACGTTATTAACAGTCTTTAATTCTGTTAAAGCCTTCATAGTAGCGTGAACTTGGTTGATTGGAGTACGTGAACCAACGCACTTTGTGATGACATCAGTAGCACCAGCAAGTTCTAGGATAGCACGTACAACACCACCGGCAACAATACCAGTACCTTCAGCTGCAGGACGAAGTACAACTTCACCAGCACCGAACTTACCAATAGTTGCATGTGGGATAGTTCTATAACCATCAATTAATTGAACTCTAGTTACATTTTTCTTAGCAGCTTCTTCAGCTTTTCTAATTGCATCTGGAACTTCGTTAGCCTTACCTAGGCCATAACCTACTCTACCCTTCTTATCGCCACAAACAACGATAGCAGAGAATCTCATTCTACGACCACCTTTAACAGTCTTAGAAATACGATTGATTTGAACTACTCTAGTATCAAATTCTTTTGGAGCCTTTTCAAATCTTCTATTAGGTCTTCCTTTAAATTCTTTTTTGTTATCTCTATTTGTATTTTCCATTTAATAACTCCTTAGAACTTAAGTCCAGCTTCTCTAGCTGCATCAGCTAATGCTTTTACTCTACCATGATAGATATAACCACCACGGTCAAATACTACGTTTTCAATATTCTTAGCTAGGGCAAGTTCAGCTAGTTTAGCACCAACTTGCTTAGCAGCTTCTACATTACCGCCATTAGCTAATTTTAGTTCAATTGATGAACAAGACACTAAAGTGTTACCTTTTGTATCGTCAATGATTTGCGCATAAATGTTGCCATTAGAACGGAAAACACTTAAACGTGGGCAAGTTTCAGTACCAGAAACCTTGTTTCTAATACGTTCATGTCTTCTTTGACGAGTTTTATTTTTATCAAGTTTAGAATACATTTTATCTCTCCTTTCCCACTATTATGCACCTGCGGCAGTCTTGCCTTCTTTATGGGCAACATGTTCGTCTTTATATCTAATACCTTTACCTTTATATGGTTCAGGCTTACGATAAGCTCTAATTGCTGCAGCAACTTCACCAACTCTTTGTTTATCAATACCTGATACAACAATTGATTGAGGGTTAGCAACTTCACAAGTTATACCATCTTCAATTGGGTAATCAATAGTATGTGAATAACCAAGTGATAATTGTAATACTTTACCTTGTAAAACAGCTTTATAACCAATACCTTGAATCTCTAATTCTTTTTTGAAACCTTCATTAACACCAAGAATCATATTATGAAGTAGAGCTCTTGTTGTTCCATGTAATTGTTTAGTTTGCTTTAAATCATTAGCTCTAACACAATTTACTTTACCATCTTCCACTTTAACTTGAATAAGTGGACTAAATTGACGAGTTAAAGTTCCCTTAGGACCTTTGACTGTCACCTCATTCCCGTTGACACTAACTTCAACACCAGCAGGAATGGTAATCGTTTTATTCCCGATACGTGACATTTTATTCTCCTTTTATTTATTACCAAACGTAGGCAACAACTTCGCCACCAAGATTAGCTTTTCTTGCATCGCGGTCAGTCATTAAGCCTTTTGATGTAGAGATAATCGCAATACCTAAACCATTTAATACTCTAGGAACATCGTTACCCTTTGCATAAACTCTTAAGCCAGGTTTTGAGATTCTTTTTAAACCAGTAATAACTTTTTGTTTTTCTGGTCCATATTTTAATTCAATTGTAATTACCTTTTCCTTTGCAGTATCACCAGTAACTGTATAGTCTGTGATATAGCCTTCTTGTTTAAGGATACGGGCAATTTCAATCTTAATCTTGCTTGCAGGTACTTCAACTGTTTCATGCTCTGCACCCAAGCCGTTTCTGATTCTAGTAAGCATATCAGCAATAGGATCTGTCATAGCCATATTTAATTACCCTCCTTTACCAGCTAGCCTTCTTTACTCCAGGAATTTGGCCCTTATAAGCTAATTCTCTAAAGCAAATTCTGCATAGTTTATATTTTCTTAATACTGAATGTGGTCTTCCACATCTTTCACATCTTGTATAAGCTCTAGTAGAGAACTTAGCAGGACGTGAAGCTTTAACTTTTAATGATGTCTTTGCCATAATTCTCTCCTTTACTTAACAAATGGCATGCCAAGACCTTCTAATAAATCTTTGGCTTCTTCGTTATTCTTAGCAGTTGTTACGATAACAATATCCATACCATGAATCTTATTTACCTTATCGTATTCGATTTCAGGGAAGATAATTTGTTCCTTAATACCTAGAGTATAATTACCTCTACCATCGAAAGCAGTCTTGCTTACGCCTCTGAAGTCTCTAACTCTTGGTAAAGAGATATTAACTAACTTATCTAAGAAGTCATACATCTTTTCGCCTCTTAAAGTTACCTTACAACCAATTGGTGTATTTTCTCTTAACTTGAAGTTTGCGATAGATTTCTTTGCCTTTGT
The DNA here is from genome assembly GCA_963605145.1 of Tannerellaceae bacterium. Classification (GTDB taxonomy): domain Bacteria; phylum Bacillota_I; class Bacilli_A; order Erysipelotrichales; family Erysipelotrichaceae; genus Colivicinus. The sequence continues at coordinate 4,411 of CAVCTP010000053.1, read as the reverse complement.
GATAACTGGTTTTTGACCAGCAATTGCTGTTAATTCAGCAACTGCATCTTCTAATTGTTTAGGTTCACTAACTGCAACACCGATACCCATATTGATAACGATCTTAGCAATCTTAGGACACTCCATAGTAGAAGTATATTGATGCTTTTTAATTAATGCAGGTCTAACTTCATTAATGTATTTTTCTTGTAAACGGTTCATTATTTCTTAGCCCCCTTTACACTCTTTTTAGCTTTCTTTTCTTTTTTAGTTTCAGCTAATTTAACATTTGATACATTGATTGGCATTTCCTTATTAACGATACCACCATCAGGATTTTCATTAGATGGTTTAGCATGCTTCTTACTAATATTAACGCCTTCAACGATAACTCTATTTGATTTAGGAAGTGCTGCTACAACTTCTGCTACAACGCCTTTGTCATCACCAGCGATAACTTTAACTTTGTCACCCTTTTTAATTTTCATAGCTTCTCCTTCCTATAATACTTCTGGTGCTAAAGACACGATTTTCATATAGTCTTTATCACGAAGTTCTCTTGCCACTGGACCAAAGATACGAGTTCCTAGTGGAGATTTGTCATCCTTAATAATTACTGCAGCATTATCATCAAATTTGATATAAGAACCATTTTCTCTTCTTAGACCATATTTAGTTCTAACAATAACTGCCTTAACTACTTGACCCTTCTTTGCAGCTCCACCTGGAGTTGCATCTTTTACTGAACATACAACGACATCGCCAATGTTACAGTACTTTCTGTGCGAACCACCTAAGCAGCGAATTACTAGTAATTCTTTTGCGCCGGTGTTATCAGCAACTTTTAATCTAGCTTCATTACTAATCATATTGGCCTCCTATAGAATTACTGCTTTTTCAACTACTCTTACTAAGCGGAAGTGAACTTCCTTACTTATTGTTCTAGTTTCCATGATTTCAACTGTATCGCCAACCTTAGCTTCATTGTTTTCATCATGAGCTTTAAATTTTCTAGTAAACTTACTTCCTTTGTGATATAAAGGATGGTTTTTCTTTTCATTGATGGCAACAACGATAGTTTTATCCATCTTGTCGGAAGTTACGATACCGGTTAATGTTCTTCTACTTGTTCTTTCCATTTATTAACCCTCCTTTACTTCACTTTCTCTTTCTTTTAATACTGTTAATATTCTAGCAATTGTTTTCTTAACTTCTCTGATACGCATTGGATTTTCAATTGAGCCTGTTGCTCTTTGGAATCTTAGGTCGAATAGTTCGACTTTGTATTCATCTAATGTCTTTTTTAGATCATCAGAAGATTTTTCTCTTACTTCTTTAATATTCATAACTATTCACCTTTCTTTACAAATTTAGACTTAACTGGTAATTTGTTTGCGCCAAGTCTTAAGGCTTCTCTAGCTGATGCTTCATCAACACCACCTACTTCAAACATAACTCTTCCAGTTTGTACTACGGCAACCCAACCTTCAGGTGCACCTTTACCAGAACCCATACGTACTTCTAGAGGTTTCTTTGTTCTTGCTAGTTGAGGGAATATTTTAATCCAAACATTACCACCTCTATTTAAATATCTTGTGATAGCTACACGGGCTGCTTCAATTTGATTTGAAGAAACGTAGCCACCTTCAAGGGCTGCTAGGCCATATTGACCATATACAACTTCTGTACCAGCCTTTGACTTACCTTCGTAACTCAAACGATGAGGACGACGATATTTTGTTCTTTTTGGCATTAACATATTATTCTCCATCCTCCTTTACTTGTGGAGCTTCCTCAGCTTTAACTTCTTCAGCCTTTACAGGAGCTTCTTCATTATTTCTTGGACGTCTTGGTCTAGAAGGTCTATTACCCATCTTTGGTTTTTCAGGTTCTTTTACCATTTCACCAGGTAATACTTCACCACGGCAAATCCAAACCTTTACACCAAGTTTGCCATAAGCTGTCATAGCTTCTTCCCAAGCGTAATCGATATCAGAACGTAAAGTATGTAGTGATACAGAACCTTCTGAATATCCTTCACTTCTAGCGATATCAGCACCGCCTAAACGGCCACCGATAGAAGTTTTAATACCCTTAGCACCAGCTCTCATTGTTTGTTGGATAGCTCTTTTTTGTGCTGTACGGAATGATTGTCTTTCTTCTAGCATCTTAACTATCTTTAAAGCAACAAGTCTAGCATCTAAATCAGGATTCGCAATATCAACGATGTTAATATTGATTTCCTTATTCTTAGTTAATTTTTCAATCTTCTTCTTTAGTTCAGCAATCTTACTACCATCTTGGCCAATGAACATACCAGGACGAGCAGTTCTAATGATAAGGTTTACACGATTTTTGCTTCTTTCGATTTCAACACGTGATACTAAGCAATCTGCACAATCTTTGAAGATTAGTTCACGAATCTTAACGTCTTCTAACAATAAATCGCCATATTCTCTTTCAGCGTACCATCTTGATTCCCAATCACGGATGACGCCAATTCTTAATCCGACAGGACTTACTTTTTGACCCATTGTTTATCCCCCTTATCTTTCTGCAACCACTACTGTAATGTGGCTAGTTCTCTTTAATATAGGTGATGCTGAACCCTTTGCACGAGGCATATAACGCTTCATTGTAATACCCTCATTTGCATAACACTCTTTAACATATAATTTTGATTCATCCATTTGGAAGTTATGAGTTGCATTAGCACAAGCACTCTTAACTACCTTGTAAGTAACTCTAGCAGCCTTGTTAGGTAATAACTTTAACATACCCATTGCTTCAGCTGCATCCTTACCTCTAATTAGGTCTAATACTAATTTTGCTTTTCTGCTTGTAACTCTTACAGTCTTAGCAGTAGCTTTGACATCACGAGGCTCGGGCTTGTTTACTACTTCATCTTGAATTTTCTTTGCCATATTTCCTCCTATGCCTTTTTATCATCAACTTCTTTTGTACCATGACCACCAAATTTTCTAGTCATGACAAATTCACCAAGTTTATGTCCTACCATATCCTCTGTAATATATACAGGAACATGTTCCTTACCGTTATAAACAGCGAATGTGTGTTCAACGAATGCTGGGAAGATGGTAGATCTTCTAGACCAAGTTTTAATAACTTCTTTTTTGCCACTAGCGTTTAATGCTTCTACCTTTTTCATTAGATGTTCATCAACGAATGGGCCTTTTTTCAAACTTCTACTCATTTATTTCTCCCCTTTCTATCTATCGTTAATTCTCTTTACAATTAGCTTATTAGAAGCGTTCTTGTGTTTTCTAGTCTTAACACCCATAGCCTTCTTGCCCCAAGGAGTCATTGGAGACTTACGACCAACTGGAGACTTACCTTCACCACCACCATGAGGGTGATCGATAGGGTTCATAGCAGAACCTCTAACGTAAGGTCTAATACCTTTGTTACGGTTTCTACCAGCCTTACCCCAGTTTACTAATGAGTAATCTTCATTACCTACTGCACCAACTGTTGCACGGCAATTTGATAAGATTTTTCTCATTTCACCAGAAGTAAGTCTTAGTGTTACATACTTATCTTCAATCGCAAGGATTTGAGCACTAGCACCTGCAGCTCTTGCAAGTTGTCCACCCTTACCAGGCTTTAATTCAATGTTGTGAATGATTGTACCTTCAGGCATATTCTTCATTTCACAAGTGTTACCAACCTTAATATCTGTTTTTGCTCCAGAAACAATAGTTGAACCAACTTCTAAGCCTTTAGGTGCGATGATATATCTCTTTTCACCATCAGCATATGATAATAAAGCGATATTTGCGTTTCTATTTGGATCATATTCAATTGCCTTTACAGTTGCTGGAATATCATCCTTGTTTCTCTTGAAATCGATGATTCTATATAGTTGCTTATGTCCACCACCGATATGTCTACTAGTAATTCTTCCTGTATTGTTACGACCACCAGTCTTATACTTTCTAACTGTTAAACTCTTTTCAGGGACAAACTTTGTAACTTCATCATTTGTCAAAGTGGTCATTCCACGTCTACCAGGAGTAGTAGGCTTATAACTTTTAATAGCCATTTAATTTTTTCTCCTTATGCATTTATCCGGAAATAGCATTTTTCTTCCGATATTTTTAAGATTATTTATCTGCTAAGATATCAATCTTATAGCCTTCCTTTAATTTAATGTAGGCCTTTTTAACATTGCTAGTCTTACCAACATATCTACCCATACGCTTTGTTTTTGGCTTTTGATTAACAACATTTACTGAATCAACCTTTACGTTGAAGATTTCCTCAATTGCTTGTTTAACTGCAACCTTATTAGTGCCCTTTTTAACCTCAAATACAACTGTATTATTCTTGTCTTGAGCACTCATTGTTTTTTCTGTTACAAGAGGACGAACGATAATGTCTCTAGCGTTAAGCATTTAATACCTCCCCTAAT
>CAVCTP010000052.1:0-7638 GCA_963605145.1 Tannerellaceae bacterium | reverse complement strand
ATGAAATGGTATAAAGAATCTTACTTTAATCGTAAGAATTGGTTATTAGAAAATTTTGATAAATTAAATTTATCTAGTGATGAATTAGTTTTAATATTGCTTATTGAATTATGCAAAGAAAGTAAAAAAGTAATAACTTATGAATATCTAACAAATAAGATGCATAAATCTAGCAAAGAAATAGACAATATAATTGCATCTTTAGTTTCTAAGCATTATTTAAAATTAAATACAAATTCTAAAGGTTTAGTTTTTGATATTGATGAGATATTTGAATTTGATCCTGAAAAATATGAGATAAGTGACAATAAAAATTTATATGATACCTTAGGTGACTTATTTGGTAAACCTTTAACACCAAGTGAATTACAAAAGGTTAATGATTTAATAAATGAATATGGTGAAGCTAATTTTAAATATGCGGTAAGAGTTGCTGAAGCACAAAGAAAACTTAAACTTCCTTATATTGAAGGTGTATTAAGAAATGAAAGTAAGCGCCAAGAAAATAATTGAAGTATTAGATGATATTTATCCTAATGCTAAATGTGAATTAAATCATGAAAGTAATTTCCAATTATTAATTGCGGTTGTATTATCGGCTCAAACTAGTGATAAGGCAGTTAATCTAGTAACAAATGAGTTATTTAAGAAATATTCTGATGCTTTTGCATTATCAAAGGCTAATATTGAAGATGTCGAAAGAATAATTAAACCTATCGGTTTATATCGCAATAAGGCTAAAAATATTATTGCTTTATCAAAAATATTAGTTGATAAATATAATGGTGAAGTTATAAATGATAGGGAAGTTTTAGAGTCTTTACCAGGTGTTGGTAGAAAGACTTGTAATATTATTTTAAATAATTGTTTTAATGTTGAAACATTTGCCGTAGATACTCATGTTTCTAGGGTTGCTAAAAGATTAGGCATTGTTGAAGATAATGATAATGTGGAAATAATCGAAAAAAAATTGATGGATTATTTTCCTAGTCCTAAATGGGGAAAACTTCATCATCAATTTATATTTTTTGGTAGATATAAATGTAAATCAATTAAACCAGAATGCGAATCATGTCCATTCAAGAAATGCAATTACTTTGAATGATATAACTTCTTAGTTTGATATACTGGGTCCTGAGTTAGGTTAATGCCTAACTTTTTAAATGTGTTAATATCAACCTCGGATAATATTACCGTTGAATGTGCTTCACATCCTTTTAAAAGTGTTAAGGCATCTAAGGCTTTAGCACATAAATCATTAGTAGAAGATTCAACAGCTAAGGCAACTAATACTTCATTAGTATGTAGTCTTGGATTATGTCCTTTAAGGGATACAGTTTTTAATTTTTGAATTGGTTTTAATATCTTTTGAGAAATTAAATGTACATCAGGTAGTTCAGCTGCTTCTTTCATAACATTAATTAAAGCTGCAGAAGAAGCACCCATTAATTTAGATGTTTTACCAGTAATAATCTTGCCATTATATTCAATTGCTACAGCAGGTGCCTTTGTCTTTTTAGCTTTTTCATTAGCAACTATCGCAACTTTACGATCTGACTTGCTTACACCAACCTTAGACATAATAGTATCTAATTTAAATAAAATATCTTCTGAAGCTAAGTCTTTTCTAACATTTACCTCTGCTTCATAATATCTTCTTAAAATTTCTTGTTTAGCAGCAGTTTGGCAAACCTCATCATCACAAATACAATTACCAGCCATATTAACACCCATATCAGTAGGTGACTTATATATTTGTTTTGACATGATTCTTTTTAATAAATCATTTAAAACAGGGAATACTTCAACATCACGATTATAGTTGATGGCAATCTCTTTATATGCTTCTAAATGGAAAGGATCAATCATATTAATATCATTTAAATCAGCTGTTGCTGCTTCATATGCTAGATTAACAGGGTGATTCAAAGGCAAATTCCAAATAGGGAAGGTTTCAAATTTGGCATATCCTGATTTTAAACCATGAAGATTATCATGGTACATTTGTGATAAACAAGTAGCCATTTTACCAGATCCTGGTCCAGGTGCGGTAACAACTACTATTTCTTTTTCTGTTTCTAGATATTCATTCTTACCAAAACCATCGTTAGATAAAATAAAATCTATATTATTTGGATAATTATCAATTGCATAATGATATGCTACTTTAATTTTAGATTTCTCTAAAAATTTTCTTAATTTAATAGCAGCATTTTGTTTATGGAAATGAGTAATAACTACACCACCTATACTTAATTGAACAGCTTTAAAAGCATCAATCAATCGAAGTAGTTCTTGTTCATAAGTTATACCATTATCAGATCTGATTTTATTCTTTTCAATGTCATTAGCATTAATAACCAAAACCATTTCAACTCTATCTTTAAGATTTAATAGCATCTTAATCTTAGAATCAGGTTCAAAACCAGGTAATACTCTTGATGCATGATAATCATCGAATAGTTTGCCACCAAATTCTAGATAGAGTTTATTAAATTTAGAAACTCTTTCTTTGATGTTTTGTGATTGTAATTTAATATATTTTTCGTTATCAAATCCGATGTTCAACATAAGAATGATTATACAATAATTAATTTAAAATAATCAGTTAAATTTCATCTAAATAATATAAAAATAGGTTAATGGAATATGCTACAATAATTTTAAAGCGAAATACTTAATTTTAATTTTGCATTGAGTTTAGGAGGATAAAAAAATGGCTCGTTTAAGTGATGCGGCTGTTAAACAAATTAATGAAATTTGTGATCGTTATAAAGACGAAACAACGCCGCTAATGATGATTTTGAGTGATATCCAAAAAGAATATGGTTATATTCCGCTAGAAGTTCAAGAATTAGTATCTGAAAAAACTGGCATTGGAGTTGCTGAAATCTATGGTGTAGTAACTTTCTATTCTTTCTTCTCTTTAAAACCAAAAGGAAAGAATGTAATTGGTTGTTGTTTAGGTACAGCATGTTATGTTAAGGGTGCTCAACAAGTAATTGATAAGTTCTCAGAAATTTTAGGTATTAAGCCAGGTGAAACTAGTGAAGATGGTTTATTTACGCTAGATGCTTTAAGATGCATCGGCGCATGTGGTATTGCTCCAGCTGTACAAATCAATGGTACTGTATATCCTAAGATGTCTGTTGATAAGGTTGCACCATTAATTGAACAATTTAAAAATGGAGGTGCTGAATAATGGCTGAAGTAATTAAAACATTTGAAGAACTTCAAAATAAACTTGGCACATGCACAAAATGCTTAGATGATAAGTTTAGTGGTAATGATGGTAAACGTCATATCGTATTATGTGGTGGTACAGGTTGTTTATCTTCACATTCTGCTGAAATTAGAGAAAAATTCTCTAAATTAATTGAAGAAGAAGGCTTACAAGACAAGGTTACAGTTAACCAAGTAGGTTGCTTTGGCTTCTGTTCTCAAGGCCCATTTGTAAAGATTTATCCAGAAGATACTCTTTATAAGATGGTTCATTTAGAAGATGTTGAAGAAATTATTGAAAAAGATATTAAAAATAATGAAATCGTTGAACGTCTACTATATGTAGATCCTAAAACTCATGAAAAAGTTAGAAAACAAAATGATATTGAATTCTATAAGAAACAATTAAGAGTTGCTTTACATGGTTGTGGTGAAATAGATCCAGAAAACATTGAAGAAGCAATGGGTGTTGGTTGTTTCGAAGGTCTTGCTAAAGCTCTTAAGATGGATAGAAAAGCCGTTATTCAAGAAGTTTTGGATTCTGGATTAAGAGGAAGAGGTGGCGCTGGTTTCCCAACTGGTAGAAAATGGTCATTTGTTCCTGATGTTGAAGGTCCAAAATACTTAGTATGTAATGGTGATGAAGGTGACCCAGGTGCATTCATGGATAGATCCATCCTTGAAGGTAATCCATTTGCTGTTATCGAAGGTATGATGATTGGTGGCTATGCAATTGGTGCTCAAAATGGTTATTTCTATGTTCGTGCTGAATATCCAATCGCTGTTCACAGATTAAGACTTGCTATTAAGGCAATGGAAGAAGTTGGCTTATTAGGCGATAATATCTTAGGTTCTGGATTTAACTTCAGAGTTCATATTAGATTAGGTGCTGGTGCCTTCGTATGTGGTGAAGAAACAGCTCTATTAAACTCTATTGAAGGTAAACGTGGTATGCCTAGACCTCGTCCACCATTCCCTGCATTAAAGGGTTTGTGGGGTTGCCCAACTTGTGTTAATAACGTTGAAACATTAGCAAATGTTCCTTATATCTTAAGAGAAGGTGCTGCTAAGTTTGCTTCAGTTGGTACTGAAAAATCTAAGGGTACAAAGGTATTCGCGCTAGGTGGCAAGATTAATAACGTTGGTCTAGTTGAAGTTCCAATGGGAACAACATTAAAAGAATTAATCTATGATATCGGTGGTGGTATTCCAAATGGCAAGAAGTTTAAAGCTATCCAAACTGGTGGTCCATCTGGAGGCTGCTTAACTTCTGCTGACTTAGATGCTGAAATCGATTATGATAACTTAATTGCTAAGGGATCTATGATGGGTTCTGGTGGTGCTATCGTAATGGATGAAGATAACTGTATGGTTGATGTTGCTAAATTCTATATGGAATTTATCTGTGATGAATCATGTGGTAAATGTTCACCATGTCGTATCGGTACTAAGAGATTACTTGAAATCTTAACTAGAATTACTGAAGGTAAGGGAACTCTTGAAGATTTAGATGCTCTAGAAGAACTAGCAACCAATGTTAAGACTAATTCTCTATGTGGTCTAGGTCAAACTGCTCCTAACCCAATTCTTTCTACTATGAAAGCATTTAAAGATGAATATATCGCTCATATCGTTGATAAGAAATGTCCAGCTCATGTATGTAAGAACTTAATGTCTTATGTAATTGATAAGGATAAATGTATCGGTTGTGGTATGTGTGCTAGAGGCTGTCCTGCTGATGCTATTAAGAAGATTGAACCTGACTATATTCCTGTAGGTCACAAACTTCCAAGTATGGTTATCAATCCTAATAAGTGTGTTAAGTGTGGTGCATGTATGGCTACATGTAGAATAAAAGCTATAAGCAAGATATAGAAGGGAGAATCAATATGGAAATGTTAAATATTACAATTGAAGGCCAAAAATATCAAGTTGAAAAAGGTCTTACTATATTAGAAGCTGCAAAAAAATGTGGTTATGAAATTCCTTCTCTATGTGCTTACAATCATGGCGAATGTTCATTAGCTTCATGCCGTGTTTGTCTAGTTGAAGCTCAAGAAGGCAAAGGTCCAAGAAGATTAGTTGCATCATGTGTATATCCTGTTTCTGAAGGAATGAATGTTACTATCGGTTCTCCAAAAGCTACTTTAGCTAGAAGAACTTCTGTAGAATTATTACTTTCAAATCATAATAGAAATTGTCAAGAATGTGATAAGAACGGTAAATGTGAATTATTACATGTAGCACAAATTACTGGTGCTAAGGAAGACAAATATGTTGGCGCAAAGACGGAAGTTACAATTGATCAACTAACTCCATCTATTAAACGTGATACTTCAAAATGTGTTCTATGTGGTAGATGTATTGAAAGATGTAAATCTGCTCATGGTATGTCAGTATTAGGCTTTGAAAAACGTGGTTTCAAGACTATTGTGGCTCCAGCAGAAAATAGATCATTCAAGAACTCACCATGTATCATGTGTGGTCAATGTACTCTAGTATGTCCAACTGGTGCATTAATGGAAGTATCTGATATCGATAAAGTTGATACTGCTTTCAAGATGGGCAAACATGTTATCGTACAAGTTGCTCCAGCCGTAAGAGCATCACTTGGTGAAGAATTCGGCTATAAGATTGGTACTCCAGTAACTGGCAAGATGATTGCAGCATTAAGAAGATTAGGCTTTGAAAAGTGCTATGATGTTAACTTCGGTGCTGACTTAACAATCATGGAAGAAGGAACTGAATTATTAGGTAGAATCACTAATGGTGGCACACTTCCTATGATTACTTCATGTTCTCCAGGATGGATTAACTATGCTGAATACTATTATGGTGATTTATTAGACCATTTATCATCTTGTAAGTCTCCTCATGAAATGCAAGGTGCTATTACTAAATCATATTATGCAAAGCAAAATAATATTGATCCAAAAGATATCTTTGTTGTATCAGTAATGCCTTGTACTGCTAAAAAGTTTGAAGCAAATCGTCCAGAACTATCTAATGATGGTCTACAAGATGTTGATGCTGTATTAACTACTAGAGAATTAGCTAAGATGATTAAGAGATCTGGTATCGTCTTTGATAAACTTCCTGATGAAGAATGGGATCAAGACTTACTAGGCGAATATTCTGGTGCTGGTGTAATATTTGGTGTTACAGGTGGCGTTATGGAAGCTGCTTTAAGAACTGTTTATTACAAGTTAACTGGTAAAGAATATGGCGCTATAGAATTTAAAGAAGTTAGAGGCCATGATGCTGGCGTTAGAGAAGCTTCTATTGACATCAATGGTATGACTGTTAACGTTGCTATTGCTTCTGGTATGAAGTCTGCAAGAGTATTATTAGATGAAATCAGAGCTGGCAAATCTAAATACCAATTCATTGAAATCATGGGTTGTCCAGGTGGTTGTATCAATGGTGGTGGCCAATCATATGTTAAACCTTGCTTCTTACCAAATGAAGATGATGATATCTTAGATACATATAAAGAAAAACGTGCAAATGCTATTTATTCTGAAGATGAAAGACAAGTTATCAGACAATCTCATAATAATAAGCAAATTCAAGAATTATACGCTAAATTCTTGGGTGAACCAAATTCACATCTAGCACATGAATTATTACATACAACATATAATAAAAATCGTGTTAGATTCCCTGAATTAAAGAAATAATTTAAGCTACAGTTTTATAATAGGGTGTCCTTCTAAATATTAGAGGGACACTTTTTATGTGCTTTAACATATAATAATCATATGAACTATTATGATGAATTGATTCAAAATATTAATAACTTAATTGAAAATAAAGATTATGATAAAGCAAAATCTCTTATTTTAACTGAATTAGATGTAGCTTATGTTCCTAGAGATATAGAAAAGAAATTAAAGGAATTCCTACAAATAATAAATGAAAATAATAGACATTTAAAAACTTTAACAGATGAAGAGATAGAGAATTATTTATTCAAAGATGAACAATCACAATTGATTGCGGTAAATGAATTAGATAAAAGGAATATTAGAGATTATCTTGATATATGTGATAAATATTTAAAAAGTGAAGGCTTTAAAAACGCGAAAGCTTTATTAATAGATTCTTTAATTAAACAAGCTATTGACTATCAATTTGAATATTTAGATGGTAATAAAGTCTATAAATTTAATCCAAAGGATTTAAAGATACCTCAAGAAACCGATGGTTTTATTGAGGCATATAAAATTATTAATGATAATTATATGAAAGATCCTTCTATGGAAAAGTTGGCAATGGATTTGTTATATAAAGAATGTTTATTATATTTACCTAGACAAGCTTCTAAAAATGAAGGATGTATTTGCGCAAATAAAATAATTAAATATATAAATGATGCTTTTAGTGCTAAATAAGTAACAAAATAAGGTTTTTAAT
>CAVCTP010000051.1:0-7683 GCA_963605145.1 Tannerellaceae bacterium | reverse complement strand
TTTTGTAATTGAAGATTTACTTTAGTTTATATATAATTGATTTGTTCGAGGTGAATTTTTATGAATTTATGTGATTATGTTGCCAGTATCCCTAATTTTCCTCAAGAAGGTATTTTATTTAGAGATATAACTCCATTAATGGCTGATGGAGAAGCATTTAAATATGCTTGTGATTTGATTATTGATTACGCTAAAAAAGTTGGTGCAGAGGTTGTAGCTGGCCCAGAATCAAGAGGCTTTATTGTTGGTTGTCCAGTTGCTTATGAATTAGGAATTGGCTTTGTACCAGTTAGAAAACCAAATAAATTGCCACGTGAAACTATTTCTCTAGAATATTCTCTAGAATATGGTACAAATACTTTGGAGATGCATAAAGATGCTATTAAACCTGGCCAAAAGGTATTAATCATTGATGACTTACTTGCAACTGGTGGTACAGTTGAAGCATCCGCTAAAATGATTGAAAGTTTGGGCGGTGAAGTTGTAGGATGCGCCTTCCTTATTGAACTTGAAGATTTGAAGGGAAGAGAAAAACTTGCAAATTACGATGTATTTGCAGCAATGAAGTATTAATTAAATCGAAGCGTTGCTTCGATTTCTAATATATATGAAAAGACAAATAGAAACTAAAGAACAACTATTTGATGAAATCAATAAATATATAACAAATAAAGATGATATTGATTTTATCAACAAGGCCTATGAATATGCCTATGAAAAGCACAAGGATCAAAAACGTAAAAGTGGCGAACCATACTTTGTGCATGTTTTAAATGTGGCTTATGAATTGGCTAGATTAAAAGCTGATCCTAGTACTATTTGTTCTGGCTTATTACATGATGTTATTGAAGATTGTGATGTATCTAAAGAAGAATTTGTCTCTTTATTTGGTGAAGATATATATAACATCGTTGAAGCTGTTTCTAAAATATCTAATTTAAAATTTAATGATGAAAAGGAATATCAAGCTGCAAATCACAGAAAAATATTGATTGCGATGGCTAAGGATGTTCGTGTAATCTTAGTTAAATTGGTTGATAGATTACATAATATGCGTACTTTGCATTATATGCCTGAAGAAAAACAAAAGCGTATTGCTAAGGAAACATTAGAAGTATATGCGCCAATTGCTCATAGATTAGGTATTGCGGAAATTAAGAATGAATTAGAAGATTTGGCATTCTCTTACTTAGATAATGAAAAATATAAGGAGATTGCTCATTTAGTTGAATCTAAAAAGAGTGAAAGAGATGCTCAAATAGAAATTATGATGAAGGATATTTCTATTGTTTTAACTCAAGAAAATATTCCTTTTAGAATTTTTGGTAGATCTAAACATTTATATTCTATAAATAAGAAAATGATTACCAAGAATAAACGTTTTGATGAAATTTTAGATTTATTAGCAATCAGAATTATCACCAAGACTGTAACAAATTGTTATGAAATATTAGGTTATATTCATGCGGTATATAGACCAATTCCAGGTAGATTAAAGGATTATATCGCTATGCCTAAAATGAATTTATATCAATCTTTACATACTACTATTGTTGGTCCTGATGGTAGGATTTATGAGGTACAAATACGTACCGAAGAGATGGATGAGATTGCAGAACGTGGTATTGCTGCCCATTGGTCTTATAAAGAGGGTGAAAAGCGTTCACAAAAGAAGTTAATGGAAGAACTTAGCTGGTTGAAGGCATTTGAAGATAATTCCGAGACTGATGCTAAGGAGTATATGTCAGATATCACGCACGATATATTTAATGCCAACATCTATTGCTTAACTCCTAGAGGCAGGGTTATAGACTTACCTAATGGTTCTACACCAATTGATTTTGCTTATCGCATTCATACAGAAGTAGGTAATCAAACTGTTGGCGCTGTAGTAAATGGTGTATTAGTACCATTAAATACCCAACTTAAAACAGGTGACGTTGTAGAACTAAAAACAAATAAGAATTCTTCTCCTTCAGAAGACTGGTTAAAGATTGTTAAATCTAATCATGCCCGTAATAAAATTAAGGCTTATTTTGTTAAGAAAGAATTAGAAAGCAAAGAAGAGAATATTAAATTAGGTGAAAACCTATTAAAAGAAGAATTAAAGAAATATGACATAAATATTGAAGAGACTTTTGAAAAAAAGAATCTTGATAAGATTGCTGCAAGTTTACAATTCTCTACTAATGCTGATATGTTATATGCCATAGGCTGTAAGTCTTTATCGGCACAAACTGTATCCGAAAAGATTGTTAAGACAGGCAAGAAAGAATTAGATTTTGATTATCTAAATAAGATAACAAAAAAGAATTCTGAACGTAGAGAAAACACTCATTCAAAATCAGGAGTGGTTGTTAAAGGCGTTACCTCTATGAAGATAACTCTAGCCCCATGTTGTTCACCAGTATATGGCGATAAGATATCTGGTTTTGTATCTAAAGGACAAGGTATTAAGGTACATAAAGCAAATTGTCCTAATATTGCTAATGAAAAACGTTTAATTGATGTTGAATGGGACCCAGAAAAACCAGAAATTAAATATGAAGCATATATTAAGATATATGCTAAGGATAGATCATACTTATTAACGGACTTAGTTACGGTAATTGCTCAATATAAGGCTAATCTAACAGCAGTAAATTCTACTGTTAATAGTGAAGATTTAACAGCAACTACTTCTATTAGTATTATGGTTAATGATTTAGAACATTTAGAGAATATTATGTCTAATTTAAGAAAAGTTGAAAGCGTTATTTCTGTTGAAAGAGCTATTAAATAATGCTAAAATTTTGATGAATTCGATAAGGAAACTGATTAATTATCTAGTTTAAGCGAGAAGTGTTTGGTGTAAGACTTCACAATGATAATTAAGTGACACTTCCTTGATATCTATTAAAGTAGATCGTTGCTGGCGTTAACAGTTGAGGGCATATGTTGAATATGAACTAAGGTGGTACCGCGTTATTAACGTCCTTAGATAAGGACGTTTTATTTTTGGAGGAATTATGTATCAAACAGTAAAGGGAACTTATGATTTATTAAATGAAGATTTATTAAAGTTTAATGAATTAGAAAACTTATTTAGACAATTTTTAGATTTATATGGCTATAGTGAAATTAAAACTCCAGTATTTGAGTATACTGGTGTCTTTAAAAAAGATAATGATACTTCCGATATGGTAACTAAGGAAATGTATACCTTTAGTTTAAATGGCAAGGACTCTTTAACTTTAAGACCAGAAGGTACAGCAGGTGTTATAAGATCTGTAATTGAACATAAACTCTATGGTAATAGCGAACTACCTTTAAAATTAGCTTATATTGAAGAGATGTTTAGACATGAACGTCCTCAAAAAGGTAGACAAAGACAATTTACCCAAATGGGTATTGAATGTATTGGTGATAAGAATCCTTTAATTGATGCTGAAGTTATTGCTTTAGGTTATAACTTTATTAAAGCAATTGGCTTAAATTCAATAAAGGTTTGTATTAATACTTTGGGTGATAGCGAATCTAGACTTAAATATAAACAAGATTTAATTGATTACTTTACTCCTTATAAAGATCAATTATGTCAAGATTGCCAAAATAGATTAGAAAAAAATCCTTTAAGAATACTTGATTGTAAGGTAGATCATGAGTTAGATATTATTAAGAATGCGCCAAAGATGAAACTAAGCGCAGAAGCTAGTGAATATTTTGAAAAGGTTAAAGCATATCTCGAAGCAATGAATATACCATACTTTGTTGATGATAGATTAGTCAGAGGTTTGGATTATTATACAGATACTGTATTTGAAGTTGTCAGCACTCATAGTGAATCAGGTTCCCAAGCTACTATATTTGGTGGTGGTAGATATGATGATTTAGTTAAACAAATGGGTGGACCACAATTGAGTGGCATTGGCTTTGCGATTGGTCTAGAAAGATTAGTAATATTATGTGATGCTGAAAAGGTATTTGATGAATTTAAAAAAGAAATTGATTGTTATGTTATTAATCTAGATGCTAAGGCTGATTATGCTTTACAAATTAGTCAATTATTACGTGAAAATGGTTTGATAACAGAAATGGATTATTATGGTCGTTCTTTAAAAGCACAATTTAAATCAAGTGAAAAGAAGAATGCTAGATTTGTATTAATTATTGGTGAAGATGAGATTAATACAAATACCGTAACTTTAAAAGATACCTTAACTAAGGCCCAAGAAAATGTTAAGAAAGAGGAATTAGTATCAAGAATAGATCAACTTATGGAGGATTATTATGTATAGAGATCATACTTGTGGACAATTAAGAAAAGAAGACGTTAATAAGCGCGTTAAATTATGTGGCTGGGTTGCCAAAAGAAGAAATCTAGGTTCTATTGTATTTATCGATTTAAGAGATAGATATGGTATTACCCAAATTACTTTTGATGAGGCTCATTCCGATTTAACAAAAGACATCAGAAATGAATATGTTATCGAGGTTGAAGGTGTAGTTACCTTAAAAAAGGTTGCCAATCCAAAACTAGAAACAGGAGAAATTGAAGTTCTTTGTGACAAATTAACTGTTTTAAGTAGTGCAAAAACAACACCAATGATTATTGCTGATGAAACTGATGCCTTAGAAGAATTGAGATTAAAATATCGTTATTTGGATATTAGAAGAAATCCAATTAAGGAGAAGTTATTAGTTAGAGATAAGGTTACTACAATTATCAGAAATGTTTTACATGCTGATGACTTTGTTGAAGTAGAAACACCAATTCTAGCGAAATCTACTCCAGAAGGCGCAAGAGACTATTTAGTTCCTTCTAGACTATATCATGGTAAATTTTATGCTTTACCACAATCACCACAAATCTTTAAACAATTGTTGATGATTGGTGGTATGGATAGATATTTCCAAATTGCTAGATGTTTTAGAGATGAAGATTTAAGAGCTGATAGACAACCTGAATTTACCCAAATCGATATGGAAATGTCTTTTGCATCAGAAGAAGATATTTGGGCAGAAGTTGAAAAGGTAATGAAGGCTATCTTTAAAGAAATTAAAGGTGTTGAAGATTTAACATTCCCAAGAATTAAATATGTTGATGCTATGGATAAATATGGTAGTGATAAACCAGATTTGCGTTTTGGTCTTGAGATGCAAACAGTAAGCGATTTATTTAAAGATTCTTCATTTGCAGTATTTAAAGATTGTGTTAATAATGGTGGTGTTGTTAAAGCATTATTAATTAAAAACTCAACAAGCAAATTTAGTAGAAAGAAATTTGATGAATTAAATGAATTTGTAAAGATTTATAAAGCAAAGGCTCTAGCATATTTAAAATATGATAATAATGAATTCTCTGGTTCATTAAATAATGCTTTACCTCAAAATGAAAAAGATAATTTAAAGAATACTTTAAATATTGAAAATGGTGATGTATTGTTGATGGTAGCTGATAAAAAGAATATCGCTGAAGTTGCTTTAGGTGCTGTAAGAAAGAAACTAGGCGAAGATTTAGGCTTAATTGATAAATCTAAATATGCCTTTGCATGGATTACAGAATTCCCAATGTATGAATATTCTGAAGAAGAAAATAGATGGGTAAGTGCTCACCATCCATTCACTGCACCAAGAGATGAAGATATTGATAAATTAACTACAGACCAGGCAAATTGTTATTCTCGTGCCTACGACTTAGTATTAAATGGTTATGAATTATTATCAGGTTCTGTAAGAATTCATGATTCTAAGATGCAAGCAAAAGTATTTGATGCTTTAGGTTTAACACCTGAAAAGGCTAAAGCAAAATTCGGATTCTTCCTAGAAGCCTTTGAATATGGTGCTCCACCACATTGTGGTGTTGGTATTGGTCTAGAAAGATTAATTATGATTCTAACTGATACTGATAATATCAAAGATGTAGTTGCTTTCCCTAAAACAGCAACCGCTTATGATTTAATGTCAGATGCACCAAATACCGTTGATCAAGACCAATTAGATTTCTTAGGTATTGAAATTAGTAAAGAAGACTAATTTGATTATTTAATATATGTTATAATGTTTTCAAGTTTAGGAGGTTGTATATGCCAGTTAAGATCGATCGTGAAGCTTGTATCGGCTGTGGCGCATGTACAGGCGTTTGTCCTACAGCATCTCTAGAATTAGATGATGAAGGCAAATCAGTATGCAAGGAAGATTCTTGCATCGACTGTGGCTCTTGCGTTGCAACATGTCCAGTTTCAGCAATTTCACAATAATTGAAAAAACCAGGTAATTCTGGTTTTTTATTATAGAATAGAAGAGTATGAAAAAAGATTATATATTACCTAATTTAAATGAAGCTAGAAAAAGACAAAAGGGGTCTAGCGATAGACTAGTTTTTAATATTGATGAAAAATATTCAAATCTAGGAAAAGACAAAAAATATTTTATTATTACACATGGTTGTCAAGCTAATGTTCGTGATTCTGAGACGATTGCTGGTATTTTAGAAAGTTTAGGATATGAAAGTTGTGATAGCCAAGATAAGGCCGATATTATTATCATTAATACTTGTGCTGTAAGACAGGGGGCAGAGGAAAAAGTATTAGGCGAAATTGGGGCTTTAAAAAGATTAAAGACTAATAATCCTAATTTAATTATTGGTGTTGGTGGCTGTATGTGCCAAGAAGAATCTACAATTAAAACAATTGTTGATAAATATCATCAAGTTGATATTATTTTTGGTACTCATAATATTACTTCTTTACCAAAACTACTTTATGATGTTTATAATACCCGCGATAGAAAAGTTGAAGTTTATTCTAAGATGGGCGAAATAATTGAAAATGTCCCAGTAACTCGTTTTATGAACCATAAAGCATGGGTAAATATCATGTATGGTTGTGATAAATTCTGTACCTATTGTATAGTTCCTTATACTAGAGGAAAAGAACGCAGTAGGGCAAAGGAAGATATATTATTTGAAATAGAAGAATTAGTAAAACAAGGTTATAAAGAAGTTTGTTTATTAGGCCAAAATGTTAATGCCTATGGTAATGATTTAGATAATGGTTATACCTTTGCGGATTTATTAAATGATGTAAGTAAAACTGGTATTCCTAGGATTAGATTTATGACTTCTCATCCATGGAACTTTAATGATGCTATGATTGAAGCAATTAAGAATAATAAGAATATCATGCCATATATACATCTACCTATTCAATCAGGAAATACTCATATCTTATCTAAGATGAATAGAAGATATACTAGTGAAGAATATTTAGCTTTATTTGATAAATTAAAGAAGGAATTACCTGATTTTAGTTTTACTACTGATATTATTGTTGGTTTTCCAAATGAAACTGATGAGATGTTTGAAGATACTATTAAGGCCGTAGAACATTGTGAATTTGATAATGCTTTTACCTTTATCTATTCTAAACGTGCTGGTACACCAGCTGCTACTATGGAAGATTTAATTCCTATGGAAGTTAAAGAACAAAGACTTCAAAGACTAAATGAAAAGGTAGCATATTACGCTAATAAGAATAATCAAAAGTTTAAAGATAGAGTTGTTGAAGTATTAGTTGATGGTATCTCTAAAAAGAAAGAGAATGTTTATTCTGGTTATACACCTGAAAATAAATTAGTTAATTTTACTGGAGAAAATATCAATGTTGGTGATTTAGTTAAAGTAAAAATAACCCAAGTTTTATC
>CAVCTP010000050.1:0-7995 GCA_963605145.1 Tannerellaceae bacterium | reverse complement strand
CTATTACCCGAAAATACTCCGACAAAATACCCGAAATTACTCCGATAAAAAAGCCGAAAATACTCCAAAAACATAAAAACTAGCCTTATTTATAAGGACTTTATGTAAAAGTGAATTTTATAAAAAAGTGGCATGGAATTGATTAACCATGTCACTTGTTATTTATTGAGTTAATTTGATGTATCTATGCACCAATAGCATTACCAGTATATAGTTGATAGTATCTACCTTTCTTACTGATTAATTCATCATGGTTTCCTCTTTCAATGATTCTGCCATTTTCAAGTACCATAATACAATCAGAGTTTTGTACAGTAGATAATCTATGAGCTATAACGAATGTAGTTCTACCTTTCATTAAGGCATCCATACCTTTTTGAACTAGAGATTCAGTTCTAGTATCAATTGATGATGTAGCTTCATCAAGTATCATTGCGGGTGCATCGGCAACAGCAGCTCTAGCGATTGCTAGAAGTTGTCTTTCACCTTGTGATAATGTTCCACCATCACCTTTAATTACTGTATTGTAACCATCAGGAAGTCTTCTAATAAAACTATCGGCATTGGCAAGTTTTGCTGCTTTGATACATTCTTCATCTGTTGCATCTAATCTACCATATCTAATATTGTCCATGATTGTTCCGGTAAATAGATGAGTATCTTGTAGAACAATACCAAGTGATTTTCTAAGTGAAGATTTCTTTATCTTATTGATATTGATATCATCATATCTAATCTTTCCATCTGCAATATCATAGAATCTATTAATTAGATTTGTAATAGTAGTTTTACCTGCACCAGTTGATCCAACAAAGGCAATCTTTTGTCCTGGATTACCATATAAGGTGATATCTTGAAGAACCATCTTTTTGCCATCATATGAGAAGTCAACACTATCCATGGTGATTTTACCTTCAAGTTTCTTATAGGTTAAAGTACCATCGTGATGTGGATGTTTCCATGCCCAAACACCAGTTCTTTTATCTGTTTCGGTTAATGAACCATCTTCATTTTCAATAACATTGACAAGTGTTACATATCCCTCATCTGTTTCACTTTCTTCATCAATTAAGTCAAATATTCTCTCAGCTCCTGCCATAGCACTAGCAACCGAGTTAATTTGTTGAGATATTTGGGTAATTGGTTGAGTGAAATTCTTATTTAATGTTAAGAAGGAAACTAGAGTACCAAGTGTTAAACTAGTATATCCTGATAGTGATAATGATGCACCAATAACAGCAACTAATACATAAGAGATATTTCCAAGATTTCCCATAATAGGCATCATGATATTGGCATATTTATTAGCTTTATTTGAACTATCTTTTAATTGTTCATTGTTTTCAACAAAGCCTTCTACAGCCTTATCTTCATGACAGAATACTTTAACAACTTTAATACCATCAATCATTTCTTCAACATAACCATTTAGTTTACCTAAATCATTTTGTTGGGCAACGAAGTATTTACTTGATTTACCACCAATTTTCATTGCCATAAACATCATGACAATAATCATTAATATTGATACAAATGTTAGTGGTATTGACATTGTAACCATCGATATAAAGGTTGAAACTATAGTAATAGAAGAAGATATAACATTAGGAATAGTTTGTGATATTACTTGTCTCATAGTATCAACATCATTGGTATAGATAGACATAATATCGCCATGAGAATGGCTGTCGAAATACTTAATAGGTAATGTCTGCATATGAGAGAAGATGTCTTCTCTTAACTTTTCCATAGTACCTTGGGATATTGTTACCATTAAACGGTTATAGATATAATTAGCGCCAATACCAATAGCTAATACAACAATTAATTTAAGTATGGCATTTGCTAGTGGGGTATAGTCTACAATGCCACTTTCCAGTATTGGTGTAATATAATCATCAATTAAACTTTTTTCAAATAGAGTTCCTTGTAGTAAACAATATACTGATATGAATATACATGCTACTACGATAAGCATTTGAATAGTATAGTCTTTAAGCATGTATTTTATTACTCTGCTTAATGTACCTTTTTTAACCTTTTTAACAGGTCTAAATTGATTTCTTGGCATATCTTCTTACCTCCTAATCTGCTTGTGGCTTATCAAAGTCGCCACCGGCTTTATTTTGAGCTTCTTCAATTTCACGATATATCTTATTATTCTTAATTAGATTTTCATGAGTATCAAAGCCTGATATCTTTCCATCATCAATAACAATAATACGATCAGCATTCTTTACTGATGAGATTCTTTGAGAAATTAAAATCTTTGTTGTGCTCTTAATTTCTTTTGAGAAGGACTCTTGAATCTTGGCATCAGTAGCAGTATCAACAGCACTAGTAGAATCATCTAAAATTAATATCTTAGGATTTTTAAGTAGTGCTCTAGCGATACATAATCTTTGTTTTTGACCACCAGAGAAGTTATTACCACCTTGTTCAACATGGCTATTTAAACCATCGGGCATTTTATTTAAGAATTCATCAGCACAGGCAAGTCTACAAGCTTTTTGACATTCTTCAACAGTAGCATCTTCTTTGCCCCATCTTAAGTTATCTAGAACAGTTCCTGAGAATAAGACATTTTTTTGTAGGACTACTGATACTTCATTTCTAAGAGTTTCAATATCATAGTCTTTAACATTTTTACCACCTACTAATAATTCACCATCTGATACATCATATAATCTACTAATTAAAGAAATTAAAGTTGATTTACCAGATCCTGTTCCACCGATAATACCGATAAATTCACCAGAATTAATATGTAAGTTGATATTTTGTAGAACATCTTCACCGCTTCCTTTTTTATATGAGAAGGAAACATTATTGAAGTCAATTGAACCATCTTTAACATCAGTAATTGGATTATCTGAGTTTTTAATATCAGGTTCTTCATTTAATACGGCTACAATTCTTTTAGCGGATGCAACTGACATAGTAATCATTACAATTACCATACTTAGCATCATAAGTGACATAAGGATACTCATAACATAAGAGAACATTGAAGTAAGTTCACCTGTTGTTAGAGTTGATGAAACTATTTGTTTTGCGCCAAACCAGCTAAGAGCCACGATACTGCCATATACTGCAATATCCATAACAGGTGTAACAAGTGACATCATACCTTCGGCTTTTTCAAATAATTTTCTTAAGTTCTTTGCTGCTTTAGAGAATTTCTCTGTTTCATAATCTTCTCTTACATATGCTTTAACAACTCTTACTCCTGATACATTTTCTTGAACCTCAGAGTTTAAATCATCATATTTAGTAAATGTTTGGGAGAATATCTTATCAACTCTAGGCATTATTGTAATAAGTGCTACTGCGACTACTACTATTGATACGGCAAATACGATAGATAATGATGGAGAAATAATGTTACACATTATAATTGATAAGGCAAACATTAGTGGAGGTCTTACGCCAATTCTTATAATCATCATGAAAGCATTTTGAAGATTAGTAACATCGGTTGTAAGTCTAGTTACTAAACCACCAGTTGAGAATTTATCAATATTAGAGAAAGAATATGTTTGTATTTTTTTATACATCTTATCTCTAACATTAGCCGCAAAACCAGTAGATGCTTCTGCGGAATATTTACCTGCCATAGTTCCACAAAATAATGATAAGAAGGCAAGTACTAACATCAATAAACCATATTTAATTACTTCATCCATATTTCCAGCATCTACACCTTTATCAATTAAAGATGCTGTTACAAATGGTATTAATATTTCAAGAAGCACTTCAAGACAAGTAAATATTGGAGTTAATATAGTTGCTTTCTTATATTTTCCAATACAACTTTTTAAAGTTTTTAACATAATCAATCATCTCCTTTTTCTAATACTTTATATAAACGATCTAAATAATCCATAAAATTATTTAATTCATCCTTGTTGTATAAACTTTTAATTTTTTTCTCAAACCCAATCATTTTCTTCTTACTCTCTTGGCATAATTTAAAACCCTTATCAGTAAGTTTAAGTATTTTCGCTCTTTTGTCATTTTTTAAGGTATAAGATTCTAACATTCCTTTTTCTTCTAATCGTTTAACAATACCAGCCATGGTAGCTTGAGATACTTTAAATTCTTTTTCAACAGTTTTTAATGATGCTTCATTATTTTCACAATGAATTAAATAAACAAGAACATGATGTTGTGAGAAAGTAAGATTCATTTCTTTCATTGATTTATCGGCATTTTTTTGTAAGAAATCATTTATTTTTTTAATACTAAATCCAATATCTAAATCTCGCATAATTACTCCTTATTAATAGCGTGCTATTAATAGCACGCTATTATTTATAACAAACTTTTTTTAAATGGTCAAGAATTTTTTTATATTAAATAAGTTAAAATTAAAGGTGGGAGAATTTAAATATGAAAGTTGATTATCATGTACATACTGAGTTTAGTGATGACTCAGAATATCCAATAGAAGATGTAGTAGTAGATGCTATTAAACTAGGATTAGATGAAATATGTTTTACTGATCATGTTGATTATGGTATTAAAAGTGATTGGGATGATGTAGATAATATTATCTATCGTAAAGGTGGTCCAGGTGATCCCGAAAAGGTACCTTTAACTAATGTTAATTATCCTTTATATTATGATTCTTATTTGAAATTAAAGAAGAAATATGGCGATAAGATTAGTTTAAAGCTAGGTATGGAATTTGGTATGCAAAGACATACTATTGATAAATATGAAAAGTTATTTAAAAGATATCCTTTTGATTTTATTATTCTTTCAGTTCACGAGGTAGATGATAAAGAATTTTGGACTCAAGATTTTCAAAAAGGTAAAACTCAAGAAGAATATAATCTAGCATATTATGAAGAACTATTATATTTAGTAGAACATTATCATAACTATAGTGTATTAGGACATTTAGATTTAATTACTAGATATGATGAACTAGGAATATATCCTTTTGAGAAATTGAAACCAATCATAACAAAGATATTAGAAACTGTAATCGCTGATCAAAAGGGTATTGAGCTTAATACTTCAAGTCATAGATATGGTTTAAAAGACTTAACACCATCTAGAGATATCTTAAAGTTATATAAAGAGTTAGGTGGAGAAATAATCACTATTGGTAGTGATTCTCATAAAAAAGAACATCTAGGTGCTTATATTGAGGAAACAAAATTAGAATTAAAAAATATTGGTTTTAAGCAATATTGTACTTTCGATAAGATGAAACCTATTTATCATGAACTTTAAATAATGTATAAGATATAATAATTTTTTTCGTACAATTGTACATTTCTAATAGATAATAAAGTCATTGTATTAAGTGATAGAATATTGAATGTCAGTTTATTAACTGTTTTTAATTATGAAATATATTAGGAAGTATTATTTAAAATATTGGTATTTGTTTTTGCTTGGTGGCATTTTTACTATGCTTGCTGATTATATACAACTATTAGTGCCAGAGTTTTTAGGTTCTATTGTTGATATTGTAAGTAATAATGAGAATGTTACCTATACTGATATAGAATCAATTATTAAATCGGTAATTATTTGCGCTATCTTATTATTTCTTGGTAGGATGGGCTGGAGATTTGCGATCTTTAATGCTTCCACAAGAATTAGTTTAAATATTAGACATGATATGTTTTTAAAGTCTGAAAGACTTTCTCAAAGATATTATCATTCCAATAAAGTTGGTAATATTATGTCTTGGTTTTCTAGTGATATTGAGGCTATTGATGACTTTATGGGCTTTGGTTCTATTATGGTTGTTGATGCGATATTCTTATCATTATTGGCAATCTATAAAATGGTTTCAGTAGATTACATTTTAACAATCATTATCGTTATTCCAATGATTACTTTAATTGTTTGGGGTAATAAAGTTGAAAAGATAATGTCAGAAAAGTGGGAAGAAAGACAGAAGAAATTTGATAAATTATATGACTTTACCCAAGAGAACTTTACTGGTATTAGAGTAATTAAGGCTTTTGTTAAGGAAGTAAATGAATTTAAAGCTTTCTCTAAAATCGCAAAGGAGAATGGTGATATAAATCTAGAATATGCCAAAATATCAGTTAAGTTTGATGTTTATATTGAAATATTAATTGGTGTGGCAATGACATTACTATTAGGTTTAGGTAGTTTCTTTGTTTATTGTTGTGTAAATAATAATCCAGTAGTTATATTTAATCATTCAATTAATATGAGTGCCGCAAAACTTATTACCTTTATTGGTTATGTTGATACTTTGATATGGCCATTAATTGCTATGGGACAAATATTCCAAATGCGTTCTAGATATAAGACATCAGCACAAAGAATTATTAATTTTATTAATGAAGATGAAGAGATACATAATTCTAAAGATGCTGTTAAATTAGATGATTGTAAGGGTAAGATAAGATTTAATAATATGAGTTTTATCTATCCTGATGGTAATACTAATTGTTTAAAGAATGTTTCTTTTGAAATTGAGCCAGGTGAGATGATTGGTATTGTTGGCAAGATTGGTTCTGGTAAGACTACTTTAGTAAATTCTTTATTACGTCTATATAACATTGAAAAAGGAAGTATTTATATAGATGATATAGATATTATGGATATAGACATTACTTCTTTAAGAGATAATATTGCCTATGTTCCACAAGATAATTTCTTATTCTCTGATAATATTAGAAACAATATTGCTTTTTCTAATAGAAAAGCAAGTTTCACCCAAGTTAAAGAAGCTGCAGAGTTTGCGGATGTTGATGATAACATTGTAGAGTTTGCGGAAGGTTATGAGACTTTAACAGGTGAAAGAGGAGTTACCTTATCAGGTGGTCAAAAGCAAAGAATTTCAATCGCTAGAGCATATATGAAAGACGCTCCTATTATGATTATGGATGATAGTGTTAGTGCGGTTGATGTTAAAACAGAAGAAACAATCTTAAACAATATTTATGAAAAGCGTAAGAATAAGACAACTATTATTATTGCTTCTAGAGTTTCAACAGTATCTAAATTAGATAAGATATTAGTTTTAAATGATGGTGAGGTTGAGGCTTTTGATACACCAAGTAGATTATTAGAGATATCACCAACTTATCAAAAGATGGTTTACCTACAAAAACTTGAGAGTGAATTATAAATGAATGATGAATTAGAAAAACTAAAAGGTGATGTTAAATTACCCTTAAGTGTGATTATTAAAAGAACACTTAAGTATATAAAACCAGAGATGAAGAGTTTCATACTATCTTTGTTACTACTTATTTTAAATGTTGTACTAGATAGTATATCTCCTATCTTTACTAGTAAGATAACTGATGCTTTAGTAGTGGAAAATATTAATATTAGATATATTCTTATTTTAGTTATTACTTCTTTTTTAATTACAATATTGAATCAATTATTCTTATATATTGAATCTAATGTCTTACAAAATTGTGGTCAAAGAATTATCTTTAGATTAAGACAAGAAATATTTGAACATATTGAAAATATGTCATTAAATCAATTCAATGATATGCCAGTAGGTTCACTTGTAACTAGGGTTACAACATATACCGCTAATATGTCAGATTTATTTACTGGGGTATTAGTTAGAATTCTAAAAGATATAACTACTATCATCAGTGTTTATGCCATTATGTTTTATATTTCACCATCCTTATCTTTTTCAATGATAAGTGTGGTATTAATTGTATTTGTTTCATCATTTGTTTTCTCTAAGATTGTTAAGACTTTCTTTAGAAAAGAAAGAGCTTGTGTTTCTGATTTAAATACTTTCTTATCAGAGAACTTATCTGGTATGAAATTAACGCAAATATTTAATCAAGAGCAGATTAAGGATGAACAATTTATTGAAAAGAATAATAATCTATCAAGACAAACATTTAATGTTATTAAGTGTTTTGGTATATATCGTCCATTTATTTCTTTAGTCTATACTTGTTCACTAGCCTTATGTTTTGCCTTAGGTGTTAAGTATCAATTATCAGCTGGAGAGATAGT
>CAVCTP010000049.1:0-8070 GCA_963605145.1 Tannerellaceae bacterium | reverse complement strand
TCATTTCTTCGTATTTTACGAACTAATGATATCGTATTTATCGTTTTATTTCAACAAATTCAAATATAAAAAAGACATATCCTTTCAGCTTAATAAGATATGTCAATTTGTAATAATAAATTCTATCGATTAATAAAATTCAATATAAGCACAAGAATAATCATATGCCCTGGATAAAAGCTATAACAGAAATATTGAAAGAACTTACTATGCAAACCTTTTTCACCAGAATATAGCCAAATAGGAATTAAGGCTAGTAATGCTAAACCTTGTTGGTAAAATTCAATGTCTATACCAAATAAATTAATGGTATATATTAAACCTCCTAATAAGACAACATTAATCCAATATAAAGAAAGTATTTGTCCTAATAGACACCACCATTTTTTGCCATGAAAGAAGTAGAAAACAAATACCATTAATACACCAGGACCATAGTAATCTACCATACATAATGTTCCTATTATTAGTCCTGTCATGCATACAAGGACGCAAACGAGAGTATAAACCCAAACATTATATTTTTTATGTACAGTCTCCATTAAATGAATACCTAATAAACCTAAAAGAAATGTCCAAATTACATTTTGATGGATTGGATAAAAGAATGTACCACCACACATTAAGTTAAAAGGTATTTCAGAGATTAAAGCAAAAATTAATAAACGTAATAAATATTTTTTAAAATCATGGGTATGAAAATAACCTTCCACAATTAAAAAAGAAAATATCGGAAAAGCAATCCTACCAATGCAGGTTAGCCATTCTTCACCAGGCAAAAGTGTAGCCCAAAGATGGTCCATGAACATAAATGCCATGGCAATGATATGTAAACCTGCTGAACTTATACCAAATTTTGATAATCTATTCATATTTATTTAATGTAATATACGTAATCTGCTTTTCTAGGTGCTGCATCTTTAGAAGGTTCTGCTTTATAACCTAGTGCGCAATGTCCTATACCTTCATAGTCTCCTTCAATTCCTAATTCTTTTAATAGATTTTTACCATAGTCTGATTCAAATTCTTCCTTAGCACGATGAATCCAAATACTACCTAGGCCTAAACTTTCTGCGGCATTTAAAAGATTTCCCATAACTAAAGAACCATCATATTTATATGTAGGAATAGCTTTATTTGCCAATACTATTAATACAACTGGTGCTCCATAAAATGGATCTCTATCAGAACCCATAATAGCAGCATTAGCCTTTGATAATTCTTTTACTTTTTCAGGATTAGTAACAGCAATTATAATCGAACTTTGTCTGCCCATACCAGAAGGTGCATATGTACCTGCTTTGATTATGGCATCTAAATCTTCTTGCTTAATTGCATCAGGCTTAAAATTACGACAACTTCTTCTTGACTCTAATACTTTTAATGTTTCATTCATTTTGATTTCCTCCTATTAAAATTTTGTTCCACATTTTGGACAATATTCAAAATCTTCATCTGTTTCATAACCACAATTTGCACAATGTTTATATATATTTTTATAACCTTGATTTATTTTTGTTAGATGTTCTTGTTTAATTTCCACATATTCACCACTTGCGATTGCTTTACCAATATCTGAATCTAATTCATATAATGTTCCACAACAACTCATTTGAACATAATAATGTTTATTCCATTTAAAACAAGGAATTAAAAATAAAGATAAGACAGTATAAGTCATAAAAACATCAAATCTACCATAACTGCCACAAGTTTCACATATAGTAGTTTGGGTATGATTTAATTCTTTCTTATCGCTATAAATACCAAACATAAAAAACATAGTTTTATCACCAATTTACTTCTAACAATATTTTAATATATAAAGAAAAAATGAACTACTTGTTCATTTCATCTAAGATAATATTTCTGATTTCTTGAACTGCATCATCTAATTTATCATTACATACTACATGTTCATATAAATCAATTTCTTTCATTTCTCTTTTTGCCTTAGCAATTCGCTTCATGATAGTTTCTTCATCTTCTGAACCTCTTTCACGAATTCTTTGTTCAAGCACTTCAATTGAAGGTGGAACAATATAAATTGATAAAGCATCAGGACATTTCTTTAGAACTTGTTTAGCACCACGAATTTCAATCTCTAAAATGACATTCTTACCTTCATTACGCATCTTCTCTACGTAATCTTTTGGAGTGCCATAATCATTCTCTACAAAACGAGCATGTTCTAATAACTCACCTTTTAATATTGCTTGTTTAAATTCCTTTTTAGAAACAAAGAAATAATTAACACCATCAACCTCACCAGGTCTAGGCTTTCTTGTTGTCATAGAAATAGAATATGCTAGATTCAAGTCTTCCATTGGTAAAAGTTCTTTTAAAATGGTGCCCTTACCAACTCCTGATAAACCACTATATACGATTAATAAACCTTTGTTTGCCATATGAATATTATAGTACATTATATTAAAATAATGATATGAATATTTTATGTCCTAAATGTAGAAACATCCTTTATAAAGTTGATAATACTTATAAATGTATCAACAATCATAGTTACGATATCGCAAGGCAAGGATATATCAACCTTAATATGCATAATTCGCAAAATACTGGTGATAATCCCCTAATGATTCAAGCTAGAACTAATTTTTTAAATAAAGGTTATTATCACTTCTTATTAGAAAAAATAAATTCCTTATTAAAAGAAGATGAAACATTAGTAGATTTGGCATGTGGAGAAGGATACTATACCTCTAAATTTATATGTAAGGATAAGATTGGTATTGATTTATCTAAACAAGGATTAAAATATGCTTCTAGAAATGATCCAAGTACTATCTATTTATTAAACTCTATCTTCCATAATCCTTTAGAAGATAAATGCGCTGATAAGGTAATAACTATCTTTGCACCAGTTGCAAAGCAAGAAGTATTAAGATTATTAAAAGATGATGGCAAATTTATATTAGTTAAACCAGATGAATATCATCTATTTGAATTAAAACAAGCCTTATATGATAAACCATATCTAAATGAAGTAGAAGATATTGAAATACCAGGTTTAGTAATTGATCAACATATTAAGATAAATAATAAATCATTATTAAATAATGAAGATATTAATAATCTATTTATGATGACACCATATTACAATACTAGTTCCTTAAAAGATAAAGAAAAACTTAAGGATATTAAGCAGTTAAGTATTAATTTTTCATTTATTATTGATATTTATAAAAAGATTTAAATCTTTTTCTTTGTTTTTGCTTGTATAAAACCTACAATTTTTGTTGTCAATTCTATAGGAAGGAGTTTAACAATACCCATCAATATCTTATATTGAACGCCATCTATAACAAAAGCCTTATTCTTTTCAATTGCCTTTATACCAGACTTTGCGGCTTGGCAAGTAGTTCTTGCGAAGATATTGTTATAAACCATGGTGGTTTCACCATTGGCAACCTTCCAAAAATCAGACTTTGTTGGTGCAGGACATAATACTGATACTTTGATATTATCCTTTTTTAATTCTTGCCTTAAAGCCATTGAGAAAGATAAAACAAAGGCCTTGCTAGCATAATATACTGCCATATATGGTCCTGGCATAAATGAAGCAACACTGGCTACATTTAATATATGCCCATACCCATTTTCTTTCATATCTTTAATAAAATAATAAGTTAAAGCTACCAAAGCCTTATTATTTAATTCAATCATGCCTAAATCTTTAGCTAAATCAGATTCAATAAATCTACCAAAATCACCATAACCAGCATTATTTACTAAGATATCAACTTTAATATTATTATCATGACAATAATCATAAACTGCCTTAGCATTTGCACTAATATCACATACAAAATATTCAACTTCATTATGATATGTATCAATTAATTCTTCTTTTAATTGTTTTAATAACACTTCTCTTCTAGCAACCAAAACTAACTTATATCCCTTTTTAGAAAATTCGATTGCCAACTGTTTGCCTATTCCACTAGATGCTCCACTAATTAGTACTGTCTTTGTCATCTAAATTCTCCGCAATTTCTTGTATCTTATTTAAACGATGCTTCATACCTGATTTAGATACCACATCACCATAATTTTTTTGATATGCATCACATAATTCTAATAAAGAATAATCTTGATATTTAATTCTTAATTCACAAACATTTCTTAATCTTTCTGGTAATTTATCATATTTACCAGCTTGTTTTATCTTATTAATATATTCTAATTGTTCATTAGCAGCCTTAATTGTTTTAACCTCATTGGCAATCTCACAATTATCAATTCTCGATATAGAATTCTTCATATCTCTTGATATTCTTTCATTCTCAAACTCTAAACGAGCACTATTAGCGCCAATGATTGCTAGAAAATCGGAAACATAATCAGCCTTTTTCATATAAACCACAAATCTATTTCTTCTTTCCACAATCTTAGCTTCAATATTAAAACGAGATATTATTTTAACTAAAAATAAAGCATTAGATTTTTCATTTAAACTTATCTCTAAATGATAATTTGTTTTGCTAGGATTATTACAAGTACCATAGGCTAAAAAAGCACCCGCAAGATATGCTTTAGCACAACAATCTTTACTTACTAATTCATATGTTGGTCGAGACAATAATCCTCTACTAGAATATAAACCTAAATCTTCAAGAATTTGTTTACCATTCTTTGATATCTCTATAGTATAAACATTATTCTTTTTTAAATTAGTCTTTTTCGCAATCTGTAGATTAGTTTCAACCTTATATAATTCCTTCAATAAGAAAATAATTCTTTTAGCTGTTGTTGGACTCTCTGTTCTAGCCAAAATTCCTAAATTACCAGAGTTAATCTTTAAAGAACTAGTAAGTTGTATTAAAGCACTAAGTTGCGCCTTCTCACAATGTCCCTTTAATTTAGTGTTTGCTATTTCTTGTTTAATGATAGTAGTAAAAGACATTATAATAAACTCTCCACTAATTTTCTTATCTTATCGCTATCATGTCTTACTAAACCATCTTCAAATGTTAATAAGTCATACTCTAATACTTTCTTATCACAATTACCATTATTCTTAACCTCAATAGAATTACTACGGGCATATCTATCTAAGATTTGTTTTGGTATCTCATTATTATGCATAACTACTAAATCTACTGGGGTATGATGCTTTTCAAAAGCATCTAAATGATCTTTTAAGTCATAATTATAAGTCTCATTTGATTGAGTCATACAATTTACTAAATATACCTTTGTAGCATTACTGTTTTGTAAAGCCTTGGATATACCCCAAATAATAGTATTAGGAAGAATTGAAGTATATAAAGAACCAATACCATAAATTATCAAGTCAGCATTATTAATTGCCTCAACTGCCTCAGGATTTGCCTTAACTTTGTCTTGATAAAAAACAGTATCAATATTATGTATTAAACTAGGAATATTATTTTCACCCTTAACCTTTGTGCCATCATCCATGGTGGCATATAGAGTGGTATATTGTAAAGTACTAGGAATAATCTTACCCTTAACTTTTAATAAGTCTGCTATTATCTTAATTGCTTCATCAAAAGAACCAGAAATATTAGTTAAAGCGGTAAGAATTAGATTACCTAAAGAGTGGCCAGAGATATCAGTATTATCACTACCTTCAAAACGATAGTTCATAAGTTCTTGTAAGAAATGATCACTTTGTGACAATGCAAGTAAGACTGATCTAATATCACCCATTGCTGGAATAGAATAACGTTGTCTAATTCTACCAGTAGAACCACCATCATCAGCAACCGTAACAATAGCTGAAATATTAATATCATCTATCTTCTTAATGCCCTTTAAAATGGTAGACAAGCCATGTCCACCACCTATAACAACAACATTTTTCATTTCTTTATGTCCCTGTGCTTTATATAGCACATATATTTATCTTTATAATAGGAATACAAATAATTAGCGATAGTAACAGATCTATGTTGACCACCAGTACAGCCAATACAAACCATTAAATGTCGCTTTTCACCCTTATCATATTCTTTAAAATTAAAATCTAGATAACTAATCAATCTCTTAATATATCTTTGAGTAGTCTTATTATTTAATACATATTCTCTAACTGGCTTATCATTACCAGTTTTCTTCTTTAATTTATCAACATAGAAAGGATTAGTTAACATCCTAACATCAAAAACAATATCCGCATCATCTGGTAAACCATTCTTAAAACCAAAGGATTCAAAAGTAATAGAAAAATTATTATAATCATCATATTTTAAAATCCTATCTAACTTTTCCTTATGTTGTTTTAAAGATAGATTACTAGTATCAATTATCTTAGACTTCTTCTTAAATTTAGCTAATATATCCTTTTCAATATCAATAGCCTCCTCAATAGTAGAAGCACTATTAGATATAACTAAAGGATGAACTCTTCTGGTGAATTTATAACGATTAATAATTGTTTCCTTATTTGCATCTAATAATATTGTTTTAACATTCAAATTTGAATTCTTAAATAATAAAGAAAATTTATCCAATTCCATTAAAGGAATAGTTAAAGCAACCTTTTTATATTTTATTGAATCGCTATTTTCAATTAATTCAATTAAATCAGGAAGTAATTCAACTGGATATTGGTCAATACATGTATAACCCATATCTTCCAATATATTAGAAGCTGCTGTCTTACCAGCACCAGATATACCACTAATCAAAACAAGTTCTTTCATGCTTTTATTATATACAACATTTTATGGTGTATCTATAACCTATTTCCTTTACGTACAGAATCAATCTCAGCATTTATTTCTTCTAAGCTCATATCAGATAATCCATCTTCTGTAGCCTTAGCACGAACCGTATTAAATGCAGCTATTGCGCCAGCTCTTGTAATATTAGATTTACCCGCTGAAATTTCAAAAGGAATTTTTCTTTCTCTAACTACAGCTCTTGCGAATACATTAATAGCCGTAGACATATTCATGCCAAATGATTCACATAAATTACTGAACTGTTCTTTTAATTGATCATCCATACGTACGCTAAATGTTGATTGTGCCATAGTAATACCTCCAAACCTTTTATTAATAATATTACTTATTTGTGTTCAATTATCAATTTATTTGAACACGTCAGGTTAAAACTCGCGGCTAAACTAAAGTCACTATTTAGATTTGACAGTATTGTATTTAAAAATTTTTTAGAAGACCGCCAACAAAATTGTACCTACTGTAATAAGTATTACGCCAATTGCTGCTTTTCTTGTTAGCTTTTCATGGAATACAAACCATGAGAAGGCAATAGTTATCAACATACTTAATTTATCAATTGGAACAACAACACTAGCTGGTCCATCTTTTAATGCTCGATAATAACATAGCCATGATGCACCTGTTGCTAGTCCTGATAGACAGATAAAATATAATTCTTTCTTTTCTATTGTTTTAATTTGCTTTTGTTTTCCCGCAACAAACACCATAACCCAAGCCATAAACAATACTACAGTTGTACGAATTGCTGTACCAAGATTAGAATCAATTCCTTCTATACCAATCTTTCCCAAGATTGAAGTAAGGCTAGCGAATATTGCTGATAATATGGCATAAATAAACCAAGAATTGCTTTTCTTATCTGAATCTACTTTTATATCCTTCTTGGTAATCATTAACATAGTTCCAATTCCTATTAATAATATAGAAAGTAACTTCATCCAAGTAATACCTTCATGAAGGAAAATAAGTGCTAAAAGAATAGTAAGTATTGTGCTTGATTTATCAATAGGCACAACCTTGTTAATGTCACCTTTAGATAAAGCATGGAAATAACATAGCCATGATGCTCCTGTGGCAAATCCTGATAATATTAAAAATATTAAAGTCTTTGTACTTACTTGACTAATACCTTGCCAAGAGCCAGTAATTAATACCATAAGCCATGAAAATAATAGTACTACTATTGTTCTTATTGCGGTTGCTACATCAGAATCTGTTTTCTTAATTCCACATTTCGCTAGGATTGCCGTAATACCCGCAAAAAAGCAAGAACCTAGTGCATAAAAAATCCACATACACAATCCCTCCTACTATCAACATATATGATTATAGTCTTATT
>CAVCTP010000048.1:0-8203 GCA_963605145.1 Tannerellaceae bacterium | reverse complement strand
TGACTAGTTATGGAAATACCATATACCTCATCTGCATTGCCAAACGCCTCAAGCCAATCACCAACACTAGGACAAGATGTACTAGATTTACCCTTATGATTATTTAAACAATCTAACATTTCTGTCACATTTAAATTTTCATCATCTACAAATTCATTTTCACCTACAATAATCTTTAAAGGAACTGACTTAAATCCTTCATCTTCAGAAGTTAAATTTGCTGAAGAATCCGCTACAATAATCTTTTTTCTTTCCATAATATATCCTTTCCTAAATATAAATTAAATCTATATCACAATGTATTTAATACATTCATAATTTTTATTACTATCTATGATACAACCTTTTTTCATCCTTATTTTCTTCCTTAATACCATTATATCAATCACTCATATATTAATCTTTGAATTATATCTTGCTTTCTTTATCATTTTTATAATGTTTACTCATCTAATTGAATTAATTAAAATATAAGCATATTAAAAAGGAATAACAATTATGGCTAAAACAAATATAAACATACACGCAAACAATAAAAAGTTTAAAAAACCTTGTTCTGATATGACTTTAACAGAAATTCCAAATGCTGAAACAATAAAAGCAATCGAAGATGCTAGAAATGGAATTGGATTAAGCAAGCCTTATTCATCAATAGAAGAATTAATGAAAGATTTAAATTCTGACGATTAGGTTTAATCAACATAAAAGGTAATAAAAAGAACAGCATCATATAGACACTGTTCATATATATCCCTTATTCAATCATAATATGTCACCTAAGGATGAAAGGAAGAGATTTTTAATAGTGATTTTATTTTTTGACAAGGAGTGTTAAAAAACCAGGAATAAGGGATATTTATATATAAACCGACACCTTAATAAACTAAATGCTTCTAGGCGCCAAGGATTATTTTGTTGACTGCTTCGATTAAATCTACAACTTCACTTCTAGCTACATATGCGCTAACTTTACCATCAACATAAGCAACACAATTTGTACCATCGAAGCGATATAATGTTAATTCAAAACTTGGGAAATCTTCATTATCTAAATGAATTGTCAAAGAGATTTCTTCTTGAGTAATTGTTGCTTCATTAATGAAACTATCTGCCTCAATAGCACATATTGATGTTTCTAAAGCACTTGTATCAATTTCCTCTTCGTTATAAGTCCACTTATCTTCTTCATCATCATCTTTTGCCTTTTCACAATTAAATGTATAAGACTCACCATTTAAACTTACATCAATACTTGTAACGGTATCAAAATCAGCTGCGAATAGTTCTTGATGACGTAAAGTATCATAAGAAACTGCTGTTAATTCATCATATTTATCTTGAGTTATTTCATAGATAATCTGTGAATCATTAACACGGATATAACATGTAACTTCTGGAAGATCTTCTTCCTCATTTTCTTTTGCCTTATTATAAGCTTCTAGTTCTTCTACATTACGAGAAATACTAAGTTTCAACTCACCATCTTCTGTTTCATCATTACTATATTCTAGTTTGACTATCAGTTCTGGATTTTCTAGTCCATAAGCTGCCAACTCTTCATCCGTAACATTGTAACTAACATAGTCGCCTAAACTTAATGACTTAATCTTTCTTATATAAGAACTTACATTATCACTATCT
The DNA here is from genome assembly GCA_963605145.1 of Tannerellaceae bacterium. Classification (GTDB taxonomy): domain Bacteria; phylum Bacillota_I; class Bacilli_A; order Erysipelotrichales; family Erysipelotrichaceae; genus Colivicinus. The sequence goes on along the minus strand of CAVCTP010000048.1, from coordinate 6,562 downwards.
AATGGAGAATCACCCGCAAAGTAAATATCATCTTCACAAATGCTCTTCTTATCTTCATCTTTGATGATTGTATAGTTTTCTAAACCTGAGAATTCAATTTGCTTAACATCATCAGTTTCAAATTCCGCAATCTCATCATCAAGAATCATATCCTTTAAGACTACATCATATTCTTCTAGAGGATCATGAGTTAATAGATATACCTTGCCATCACCAATGGAAGCATAACGTTGTTCATCCATCTTAGAGTAATCACCTAACTCGATAGTATAACTTTCTTCATCTGTAACGATAATAATTGTACAAATAGGATCATCAAGACCATATAGAGAATAATCTTCAACATCATCAATCACAAATGCTGCACCAAGTGATTCAAATTGTTCTAATAAATCATTAATCTTTTCTTCATCAACTGGAAAAGCTGCATCATCATCATAAGTCCACTTCTCATCTTTAGTGAAAGAGAAAGTACCACTTTCATTTGTCCAAGAAAGAGCATTTACATCATCTTTAGAAATCTCTAAGATAACTTCACCACTATTTTTGATTTGTTCTTTCTTTTCCTCATGATTGTTTACTAATACAACAGCAATACAAAGCACAAGAAGAACGCCCAATAAGGCATAAAGTTTATTCTTTTTACGCACGAGCTTTTTTCCTCCTATCAATTACAGTCATAACACCATATAAAACAAAGGCAACAGGAATAACACCAATCATCCACATCTTAAGTTTTGATGCATCAGATTCAGAAATTGTTAAGTAGTTATAACCTAAACTCTTACTACGAATAGATACTGCTTCACGTTCACCAATCAAAGAAGATAAAGCATTCATTGCTAGATCTAGGTTTGCTCCAGAAGAATAAGCATTATAAGCTTCATTTAAGAAATAGTTAGATGTAAAGAATATCACTTGTCCATCATTATCAGTATCAACTAAAACTCCAACCGCAAATGGACCATCAACATCATCATCTTCCTTATCATAAGTAGTCATAGCATAGCCAGTTACCTTACTATAAGAAGAACTTGATGTGCTTAATAAAGTAGTTACTGAATCGCCACTTACCTTTAGACCTTGCGCAATTGGCACAATCGCATAATAGTTTTCCTCAAGTAATGGATCAGTAATATCACTACTTGATATTTCAGGTAGAAGAATATAAGGCTGTTGGAATGCATAATAATTACGATCACTTTCAACTACAATACCATCTGCTGTTTCTACACCATAATCTTCTAATATACTGTAAAGATTTGTTAAAGTACCATTTTCTGTAGGACCAGCAATAACCAACAACTTACCACCATCTTCAATATAATCTTTTAATATTGTTGCTTCTTCTTCTGATATATCACTTTGTGGTGCATAGATTAATAAAGCACTAGCATCAGATGGTATATCGGCATTTAATAGAGAAATTGTATCTAACTCAATATTCTCCTTATCAATCTGTGTTTCAAATTCACTAGACAAAGATTCTTCACCATGACCTTCCAACATATATACCTTTGGAAGTTCATCAGCAACTACATAATCAATAGCTGAAGTAATTGCACCTTCTCCATCAAAGGAATAAACATAAGAATAAGTTGTATAGTCAACATCAGTTAAATAAATATCATCATAACTGATATAACGATTCTTACTACCACACTCTACAATCAAACTATTATTAGGAACATCAGCACTTGTATATTGTGAGGTAAATGTAGGATAAACATCAGGATTCTTCTTAACTACACTAATGTGAGATGATAAACCTTCATATTTACCTAATAAATTTTCAATAACTTCATCTTCTTTACCAGATTGTACAACCCAATAGATTGTTACATCCTTCTCTAATGCATTAACAACAACCTTTGTACTACTAGTAATGGAATATAAATTAGTAGAACTAATATCATATTTAGTTAAAGTTGTAGGAAGAACAGATACAAGAATATTTACAACAACTAATATCGCAATAACAATAGCAGTTAAGGCAATAGAATAAGAACCACCCTTGGTTGCTGTACCATTGTGAGTTTGCTTTAATTTCAATTTTTCTAGCATTAGTTGTACCTCCTTTTTTCAAGTGATTGCACCGTTAAGAATAAACCAAGGGCAATAACTGAACCATAGAAGACAATCGCTGTCATATCAAATACACCATTGACAAAACTTGTAAAACGATCAAATAAAGAAAGTTTTGACATAATATTTGGAAGTAAACTTTCAAATGAATCAGGAATGATAAAGTATGCTCCAAGAATTATCGCTAATAAACCAACGCCTACTGTTAAAGCTAGTAAATTATTCTTTGTAAGATTTTTTACTACCAAGGCAATAAGTAAAGCAATAACACATAATACAACTGCACTACTAAGGCTTGTTGTTGAAACTTGTTCAGCAAGTGAAACACTATAGTAATTAAATAAGAATAATACAATTGATATTCCAGCCGCAAAGCCTTGATTATCAGTTAATGAGGAAATAAACATACCAATGGCAATTAATGCTGCACCCATTACAAAGAAAGCAAATATAGCACCATAAGCACCAGGCAAATAAACCTCACCAAACTTAGAAAATACATAAGGATAAACACAAATTATAGCTATTGGTAATAAAAACATAATAACTAGAGATAAGTATTTACCACCAACTATTTGCCATGTATTTAAAGGCAAAGAATATAAAAGTTGATCAGTTTTTTGTTTACGCTCTTCCGCAAAACAACGCATTGTTAATACGGGAATAATTACAACTAATCCAATAGAAACAAATTTTAATACATATTCAAAATTGGCAACAGATGATTGAATATTATAAATCATTGCCCCAACACCAACAAAACATAACAAAGCTGCACAAAATAAATATATTGTTAGTGAGTTAAAACTACTACGTAATTCATGTTTTAATACAGCAAGCATTATTCACTTACCTCACTTTCTTTATTAGACTCTTGAACTTTATTTAGTTCTTCAGCACTACCAGACTCTGTAAGTTCAAGGAATACATCCTCAAGATTTGCCTTCTTAGTCTTCATTTCAAAGATTGGTAAACCCTTGCTTGCGAATAACATTGTTAACTTACCACAAGCAATCTTGCTATCTTGATTATCCTCAAGATTGGCATTAACAGCACATACATCATCCTCTTGCTTAATGTCATAATCTTTAATGCCCTCAGCTTCAACCATAATCTTTTCAACATCTTTCTTATTAGCCTCAACTTCAAATGTTACAGCAGTAGAAGAAAGCATTAATTTTTCTAGATTTTCAGGTGCATCAAATGCTACTAACTTACCCTTAGAAATAATTAGTACCTTTTCACAAACTGTTTGTACTTCCGAAAGAATATGGGAACTAAGAATTACTGTATGTGACTTACCTAACTCCTTAATTAAATCACGTATCTCAATAATTTGAATTGGATCTAGACCAACAGTAGGTTCATCAAGAATAATTACCTCTGGATTACCTAATAAAGCTTGGGCGATACCAACTCTTTGCTTATAACCCTTTGATAAAGTACCAATTAAACGGTCCTTTACATTTTCAATACCAACATTTTTAATAACATCTTCAATTTCCTGTTTTAACTCACTACCACGTAATCCCTTTGCCTCACCAACAAAAGTTAAATACTCCTCAGGTGTTTCATTGGGATATAGAGGTGGTTGTTCAGGCAAATAACCTATTAACTTTTTAGCCTTCTCAGGTTCTTGTAAGATATCATAATCATTAATCTTTACACTACCCTGCGTAGGTGATAGACAACCTGTCATTATATTCATTGTTGTTGATTTACCTGCACCATTTGGGCCCAAGAATCCATAAACATGACCATCTTCAATCTCAAAAGATAAATCATCTACAGCCAGAAAATCGCCATAATATTTAATTAAATGCGAAACCTGAATCATTCGTTTACCTCCATCCTATTTTTTATATACAAAAGAATCATAATAGGATTACCTGAAATGAACCTGAAAAATATTTATTATTTCTAATAAATAGCTGTTATATAAATATTAAACAAATATTTTAAAAAAGAGGTTTCCTGTTTTTTATGCTTATTACAGAATAGTTGAATTATAATAGGTTTTCCAGTATGCATCATAGGCATCCTTGCAAGATTGGCCATATGCCATGCAGGTAGAAACATAAGCCGTACTAAATCCGGCGGCAGATAAAATAGCACCCCATGCTGCGGCAGGAAAACTGACTGCCAGAGAGATATAGGACTTGACCCAAAATCAATCTGTAAATGGTGGAAATGAAAGCAAATGTATATAAAAATGCATGCATAATATATACATTTGATGTATAATGAAGAAAAAGAAAGGAGCGATATTTATGGCACAGATTAGTTTACGTGTAGATGATAATTTGAAACGCAGTGCGGAGAGGACATTTGATGACATTGGTTTGAGTATGTCTACTGCAATCAATATTTTTTTGAAAACAGTTGTAAGGGAAAACCGTATTCCATTTGAACTGTCAGCAGACCCTTTTTACAGCAAGGAGAACATGGAAGAACTGGAAAGACGTGTAGCGGATATCCATTCTGGAAAGAGCACCTTGAAAGAGCATGAGCTGATAAAGGTGGACTGATGAGAAAACTGTGGCATGATGAAGCGTGGAAAGAATACCTCTACTGGCAGACGCAGGATAAGAAAACTCTAAAGAAAATCAACATGCTTTTGACCGATATTGACAGGAACGGATATCAATGCACAGGAAAGCCAGAACCGTTAAGCGGAAACCTTGCAGGATATTGGAGTGTACGCATTGACGAAAAAAACAGGATAGTGTTCAAGATAGACAAAAACAGCATGGAAATCATGCAATGTGGAACGCATTACAAGGATAAATAGCGATAACAGAAGAGGTAATGGGGCAAAATTATTAACTTTGGGAAACGAAATATTGATAATTGCTTTTTTTGTGTTATGTGTGATAGGTGGAATTGTACTGTCATGTATTAACATAAAATAAAAAAAACATTAATGGCTTATGTAGTGTCCCCAAATAGTTGGACCTATTAATTCAATGTTATTCGATTATAGGATTGAAGTCTATATTCCAATGGACTCAATCCTTTTCTTTTTAAACTTATTCTTTCTTCGTTATAGTATTTGATATATTCTTCCATAGCTTCTTTTAATAATTCATAAGTAGTAAATGTCTTTTCATAACCGTAATACATTTCATTCTTCATAATGCCAAAGAAGTTTTCCATTAAAGAATTATCCATACAATTACCTTTTCTAGAAAATGATTGTTTAACGCCTTTATCTAATAACCATTGTTGATATGGTTTCATTTGATATTGCCATCCTTGATCAGAATGGAATATAAGACCAGTTAAATCATCATATTTATTAAATGCTTTATCTATCATTCTTTTAGTTTGTTCAAAATTAGGAGATGTTGAAATATCATAACTAATAATAGAACTATCATACATATCTAGTATTGGTGATAAATATAATTTACCTTCATCACATTTGAATTCTGATACATCAGTAGTCCATTTCTCATTAGGCTTAGTAGTAGAGAAGTTTCTTTGAAGAACTTCTTTTTGTTTATCTGTATCAAGTACTTTATCTAGTAATAGATTTTCTTTAAATAATCCATTATCACCTTTATAAGAATGATATTTGCCATTTCTTCCTTGTCTAGCTTTTAAACCATTAATAGACATTATTCTTTCTACCTTTTTATGATTAATACCTTTGAGTTCTTTCTCTAAAGTTTTAATTATTCTTCTAACACCATATCTTTGTTTATGATAATTAAATAATGGAGTAATTAATTCTAGTATTCTAGTATCTTCATTAATACGGTTAGATTTAGCGTTAAGATGTTTACTAGACTTATGGTATTCATATGTTGATTTAGAAAGGCCTGATACCTTTAAAAGAATCTTTAAGGTATATTTAGGCCTTAGTTCATCAATAACAGTTACTTTTTCTTCTGTTCTTGGGCCTTCCTTTTTTGAACTAAGGCATTTAATTTTTTTAAATATTCATTCTCTGCTTTATAGTATTCTAGTTCTTCTTTTAATTGTTCTAGTTCAGATTTAGAATTATCTTTCTTTGGCTTTGTATTAGTCATAGGTTTTCTACCTCTCTTAAGAGATTTTAACCCATCTATACCTTTTTCTAAATATATCTTGTGCCATTTAATAAGCAAATCATGGCCAATGCCTACTGAACAGGCAACACTAAAATATGTTTCACCATTTTCAACTCTTTTAAATAACTCTAATCTTTGATTTATATCTAATGTTGGTCTGCCGTGATCAAAACCTGCTTCACCTAAGGAATCATATATTTTTGACCACTTTAGAACAATATTATAAAAGTCTCTATGTTTTATTCCTGGTGGATCATTAATATGTTCATTAGCTTTAAATTTTCTAACACATTCAATCTTAAATTCTTTACTATACCTCATATAAAAAGTGCCTCCTAAGTTGGTACAACTTTAGGGGGACACTTCAATTTTATTGAATGTAATATCAATATCATGAATGTTTAATTTTAATTATTTCTTAG